>JBDHXS010000073.1:0-15526 GCA_039810845.1 Runella sp.
GCTTGTTAGTCTGGTCGGCAAGGGCTGGATTACTATCAAATGTAACAGAAATACCGCGATTTAATAAAGCATAGGCTAATTTACGACGCCCATCACGGTTGGCTGCTTCAGCATAACGTAAATGAAGCGTAGCTGCTCGGTACAAAAACCATTTACCTGGTTTTTCTTGTAAATTTGTCAGCGGTAAACCAGAATTGGGTTCTAAGTAATTGTACAAATACTTCATAATGACAGGTTGACCTGCAACATTTTTCCAAGTAAGGCGGCCACGTGCATCAAAAGGCATATTGTTAAACTGCACCTGACTATTCCAGTAATCCATAGCTGCCTGTGAAGGTTTTACCAAATATTTTCCTCCAATGGGCGAAAACAATTCCACAAACGGGTTGGTCGGATTGAAATTTTTATCGAAAGGCAAATACCAAATCCACTCGTAGTTAAACCATGTGTCTTGCGGAGCACGCGCAAACATCGAACGCCAGCCTTGGGTATTGTTATCGGCCAAGGAGTTGACATCATTAGTACGCCCCCCAAGATAACCCACTACCAAATCATTATTGTTTGTTCCAGCATAATGAATTTTGTACAAGGCAAAGAAAATTTCTCCCGTATCAATCGAGTACCCCAAGCGAGAGGCTGTTTCCAGCACCAATTTGTACGTTTGAGATGCTTTCAGGTATTGATTATTCCAAAGGTATAAGTCACCCAAAAGTAAGTTTTTGTGTACAAAAAACTTGGGTGTATAATAACCGTCCACCGTCGTAATCAAAGACGTAGAAGTAGTATAAGGCTCTCGATACATAGCAGGAATCGCCTCCATGGTTTTGATAAGTTCAGGAATGAGCTGTTCCATCGGAATACGGGGCAAAGAGGCCAAATTAGCCACGTCTGCTGCGGTCTCTATGGTTTCCGTCACATACGGAACTTTTCCAAAATGAATACATAATTGAAGATAAACCCAAGTCCGTACTGATACAATGTCGGCATAACGTTGCTGATACTCATCGGCCTTGATTTTGTTTTCTTGGGCCATGATTTTGAAATTCTTCAGTACGTCGTTACAGTTCAAAATGACTTCATAAAAAGGACGCGGATCGGCGTAAGGGTTATCTTCAGTTACGGCATGATTGTTGATCTGCTTTAGGTATTCGTCTGAATTGGCCGTTACATCCATTAAGTCGGCACGTAGTTCATTGAGTACCACATACTGTTTGGCCAAGTTCATAAATTTCCCGTAAACACCCAGTACCGCAGCATCAGCATCAAAAATGTTACGATACATTTGAGACTTATCCAAGACTTCCCTGGGTTGAGTATCCAACAAGCGTTCACAAGAAAGATTGACCAGCAAAAGACCTGCAAGGGAGATAACCAATACTGTTTTTTTAAGTAAAAAAGACTTCATCTCTAAATTTTTTTATGTGTGTAAGTATCCCACTCTAAATCTCCCATTGCATCGAACCATCCCAATAAGGGAAATTTAATTGGGAATAAGCAAATTCTACAAACCAATTCTAATTCCTAATTGACATGATTTCTGAATAGGCTCAAGGAGCAAATCTGTGCCTTGTCCTAAAATACCATTGGTCGCGCTAAATTCAGGTTCATATCCTAAATAGTTGGTAAAAGTTAACAAGTTATTACCTGTTAAATAGGCAATTACATATTTCAAGACCTTTTTGTTAACAGGCCAACTGTACGAAAGTGACATGGTACGAAGGCGTAAATAGGAGCCATCCTCTATCCAACGGTCAGAGAAACGTCCATTTTGCAGTGGATCGCCCCAAGTAGCTTTCGGAACATCGGTTATATGGCCATCTGCTCTCCAACGATTGTTCATGGCTTGGCTTTGGTTGTTAAACCCCGACAAAGATTCTAATTGACTACGGGTATAGTTGTAAATGCTGTTGCCCACCACAAAAGTGCAAAGTGCATCAAGCGTCCAATTATTCCAAGTTAAGCGGTTAGTAATGCCTCCGTAAAACTTTGGATTTGGATTGCCAATAAGTTGGTGGTCTTTTTCATCAATGATTTTGTTGTTGTCCAAATCTACAAAACGCATGTCTCCGCCCTTAAAATCAGCTAAAGTACCATCAAACAGTTTCGTTTTTAGCCCCGATTGGGCTGCTTCTGCATCCGAAGTATAGACTCCATTGGTAGTGTATCCATAAAAAGCATTCGGAGCTTCCCCCACTTTGGTTACAATTGTACCATTTCCAAAAGGTGTCAGCAGTTGCTCGGTAGGCAAGCTTTTGACGATGGTTTTAGCCGTCGTTATGTTGGCTCCTAAATCCCATTTGAAGGTAGAGGTGTTTATGACTCTGACATTGACCGACGTTTCAAAGCCCTTCGTCTGCATAGTACCGCTGTTGGTAAGCAGGTATTGCAATCCACTTGCTACGGGGGCAGGTTCTTTTACGAGCATATCACGAATATCGTGCTGAAAAGCATCTACAGTGAGGGTCAATCGCTCATGGAGAATGGACAAGTCAAAACCTACGTTGGTTTTCAAAACCGACTCCCATTTGAGGTTAGGATTAGCAAAATTTCCTCTGACTAAACCCTGCATTCCTAGTAAGTTTTGGGAGACATAGTACTGACGCGAATTATAATCACCAATAGCGTCGTTGCCTGTTAAACCTATCGAAGCCCTCACTTTCAAGAAGTTAATGCCAGAATTGGCCATAAAATTCTCGGAAGAAATCAACCAAGCTGCCGATAAGGAAGGTAATAGAGCAAAACTACGCTTTCCTATTTTGATGGTTTCATCCAAGACATCGGCTCCAAATCTTGACGAACCGTCTAAGGCAACGTTGAGCGCAAGAAAATATTTATCTGACAAACCGTAATCAGCGCTCAGGTAAGTATTAAGCCATCGAGATTCGCCAATGCTCCCCCCTACACGCCTCAATGCCCCCACGCCGTTGCCTACGCTGACAAGTTCGTCGGTAGCAGAATTAAAACCAAGGCCAAAATCCTGTTCAATTTTGCTGCTAATATACCGCATTCCCAAACGTGCATTGAAGGCATGGACATGTGCAAAAGTACGCTGGAACGATACATAATTTTCGTTGAAAATGTAATAAATGCGTTTTGTTTGAGATGCTAACTTGTTGTAAGCAATGGCATTAGAGAGAGTATCGCTCACGACTCCCTTGCGGGGGACGAAGCTATTTTCTTTGATTTTGTCAAAATTAATTCCAATCGTAGAACCCAAATCAAAACTATTGGAGAGTTTGTATAGGAAAGAAACACCTCCTAAGAAACGATAATTCTGATTTCTGGCCTGCATCAAACTAATGACTGCGGCAGGGTTGCTGACGTTAAAAATATCTCGGTCGGTCAAATCAGGTGACTCTATTCCATCGCTCGAAACATCATAGCTGTGCAAAAAAGGAGCTTTGACCAAGCCCAAATAGACTGGATTAGTCCTAGGCTGAATTCCTTGATTTTTTAGTTCTTGCTCATTGAGACTAAAACTTAGATTGATAGAAGAAGTGAGACGCTTGCTTAGATTGAGATCAGCATTGAAGCGAGTATTGTAACGACCTAACTTGGTTGCGTTTAAAGCACCTTGATTTTTGAGGTAATTTAATGAAAGCGCATACTTGGCTACATTGTCTCCACCTGTTACTTTGAGATACACATTTTGAAGATAATGATTGTCCATCACCTTTTTTTGCCAGTCGGTATCGTAATGATAGCGGTAGTATTCAGCAAATTTGGGATCATCATTCATAAAGGGATAGGCTGCTATTTCGTCTGCTGATTTACCCGACGACTTCAATACATCCGACAAATAAGTTCGATAGTCGTAAGCGTTCATCATCGGCAGATTCTTGGGCGCGAAATTTATACCACCATACGTACCAAAATCAATTTTAGTAGCCAACTCCTTTGCCCGCGCTGTAGTAATCAAGATTACGCCATTAGCGCCTTTGGTGCCATACATCGTTGAGGCTCCATCTTTCAAGACCGTGATATTATCTACGTCGCGAATGTCAATGTTGGCCAGTGGATTATCATAATAATTAGAAATCAGCGAATTACCGTAGTGACTATTATCATAAATAAGCACATCCACCACAATCAGGGGCTGAACATTGGCATTCAACGACGATAGCCCCCGTAAGAAAAAGCTACTGCCTGAGTTAGGTGTACCCGAGCGTCTTGTCACATTAAGACCTGCTATACGTCCCTGCAAGTAGGTATCAGCAGTTTCGAGAACCTTGTCCCAGCCTTGTACTTGTACCGCCCCAACATTGTAAGGCGTGGCATTTTGAGAGATTGTATGTGTAGGTAAAGTGACAGTATTATAAGGAGAAGAATGATTTTCATCGTACAATACCGCCCCAATATTTGATTGTCCTTTTAGAGCCACTTCTTTGGTTTGAAACCCTTCTCCTTCTACTTGAATAGATACTTTGTAGTTGGGGACTGTCAAAACAAATTTTCCTTTTTCGTCAGTAATAGCTGCGGTTAGGTTTTTGTATGTAACCCGTATTCCTTCCAAGGGTTTACCTGTAGAAGCATCTTTAATTACACCTGAGACCTTGTTCTTAAAAGAGGTTGAAACCCCTACTTCTCGAATATCATTGGATGGGGTAATCACCTGAGCTATTGCTCCCACGGATACAATCGAACAGCAAGCAATGCTCAAAACTTGTATAGTATAACGAGTAAAATTTCGCATGGTCGGTAGATTAAAATACAGGAACAAGTTTGATGTAGTCGAGGATGAGACTGTTGGTTGCATTGGCGATAAGGTACATGTCAAGCGTACCAAACGAGGTAGTCGTATATTCTCCCAAAAGCACTTCTTGGAAATTGTTAAGTGGAACAGCTACAAATGGAAAAGTAGCTGAAGTCAGCGTCCCCATTGCTAAACGCTGATTGACAGTCGCTGTGGGTACATTATCGTTGGCTGCGACCCAATACACTTTATATTTCATCGCAGGAACTCCTTGCAATCTATAGCTTAACCAGTAGTTAGTCACACCATGCCCTACTACCCCTATGTCTCGGTATTTTACATTAGAAATAGGATTAAATCGTTCGCGAATAAATGTAGCAGTCGAACTTGTTGTTGATAATCTTGAAAAAACATCTTCTCCCTCCACTACCATTGGTTTAAACTTTTCTTCTTTTTTAAAATCAACTTTATTCATTACATAAGCTACGCCATTACTCAATTTAACAGTCTTCACAATCGCACTTTTGTCTATTGGAATGCGTACATTGAATTTTGAAAACAACTCCGACACTTCCTCCATTTTATACACACCCTGCAGGGCCAAATCCTGCACTACCTTCCAAGCCGATTGATTGTAAGTGCTATCAGTAGTACTGGTTTTGAAATAAGGATTTAGCTTTGCTACCTCTACAGCTAAGGCTGCATCACTCAGAATAAGATATGTATATTCTTTAGATTCGTCAGTAATGTCATATACATTATTTGTGAAAGTATTGCGCTGTTCTATGCCTGTCCCAGGGCGGTAGATAGGTCGTCCTGTCGAACTGCTGATACTGTCAATAATAGCCGTAGAAGGATTGAAAGCGAAATAATTAAGTTTTGAGACAAAGTCATTCTGTTTGTACTCACTTTTGGTAGCATTGACAAACTCCCAAATACTTTGAAGAGGGATAATGTAGCCTCCAAGTGCGTGAATAACTCCATTTTTAACTACCAAATCTGCCTCGGTAATTTTGGCAAGGTCGAGTTGTTTATTGAAAAAGTTGTTGTACTTGCCATTGAGCATCTTCACTCGTTGTCCCGTTTTGGCATAATAAGCTTGATTGGCGATGTGGTTTCCCACAAATGCTTTGAGCTTTACAGCATCATTAATGATTGTTGCATCAAGACTTTGAAGGGCGTCGTTGGTCGGAGCCCATATTGTAAAATTTTGAGATCCCGAAATAACTTTGTCATAGCCCGTTTTGACCAAAAGTTCTGCAAATTTGCTCAGGTTGCTTCGTAAGCTAATTTCTTCAAAGGCATTGCGTTCCAAAGATGCGTTGGTAGCCGCAATACGATCGTTCCAAGGTTCACAACTTCCCAACAGAAAGGTAGTAAACAGGATAAATAGGCAATTAAATTTTTTTAGGCACATGTCGTTTACTTATTTTATCAATGAACCATCTCTTCCAAAACGCGGGCTGATTTGATTCATTTCGATAGGGATGAAGTGAATCATATCAAGATTGTTGTTATTTTGACCGCCCGAAATAGATTGAAGGCGAATAGTATGGCGGTCGGTAGTTGTAATGTTAACAGTCCCAACCATACGACCTGCCATATTGCGATCAGTACCTGTATCTGAAAATAATTTCCAACCCAAAGCTTCTAATTCACCCGCCGTACCCGCAGGGGCTTGGTCGGTAAAAATAACGGGACGCGTAAGGGGCTCACCATCTAAACTTACTTGGCATACATTAGTCGAGCCAGAGGATTGACGCTGATATCGGTAGCATACCCACACTTTATAACGACCTTTTACCAACATGGGCGTTTTGAACTCTATCCATAAATTACGGGCGGCCTGTGTACCTAAAGGCACCATCAAGTAGTCACCCCAGTAAGTTGGGAAACTAGCAGAAGTTCCCCAAACGTAGGTTATACTATTTTTTTCCCAAGTAATATCTTTCACACTTGCATAAGCAAAATCGTAGTTTTTCTTGCGAAAATAAGCAGGTAACTTACGGATTTCGGGAAAATCGGCCACATCCCAATAAATTGGTACAGGCTTGCGTACTTTAATTACAAAGTGGCCTTGCGATACATGTAATACCCCATTCGTCGCTGAGTTATCACTTGTGGCACGATCAATAACAACTCCTGGCTCACGTACACCGTTAAACTCATCATCATTAAGCAACACCGCTTGTTCTTCCAATTTAGAAGTAACTACCTCCAAAGGTGCCAAAGTGGTATGCGAAGTAGCCGTAATAACATCCGCAAGATATTTTGCTCCTGGTAAAATGTGGTATCTCACATACAAATTGAGGCTGTCTTCTTTATTGAGTGGATTGCCCGTATTGGAATAGCGTTTTTTCAAGTCGTTGAAGTTATTGAAGCCTGCTTTAGCCAATGTCTTATTGGTTTCAGCCACTACCGTCAACCAACGGCGACTGGGGTCTTTGACATTGATAACATTGAGCGAATCGAAGAGACCCGTTTGCTTGAGGGCTTCTGTAAAAATAGATAGCTCAGCATTCTGTTCAATCAACTTAGCCACGGTCAATTTAGCAGGTTGCAGTACATTGTCAATCACATGTACAATGCCGTTTCCTGTTACAATATTGGTTTCTGTGACAGAGGCTTGGCGGTTTAGCGTGTAGCTAGAGGTACCATTGGCATTAGTAACCCCAGCCAATAAATACTGTCCATACATGGTTACCAATGGTAATTTTCCGTCTTTAAATGACTTGGTAGTGAGCGTATCTTGAATGATGTGTAACTTCACCAAATCTTTCAATTCATCTACTGAAAGCTGGGTAGTACTGTTTTTCCCAACTGCCTGTAGATACTTTTTGACGCCATCGTTGGTAGGAATAAAGGTAGTATAAGCACCGTAAGCATCTAAAAAACTAGCATAACCTGTACGGTCAAGAATATTAGTAAACTCCGAAAACTTCTCGGGCATTTTTTTGAGATAGCTGTAGGTATTGACATCAGTAGTCGTGGTTTCGACCAAGTCAATTTTGGTGCAACTAACAACGTACACGAGCGCAACGGCCCACAAACTTGCCCACAAAAGGGTACGAATAGATTGTTTCATTTGGCGTATGAGTTGTTATTTGTAAAATGGATTTTGAATTAATTTTCGGTTGGTCTGAATCTCGTATTCAAAAATGGGGAGATAATGGCTGTTAAAATCTTTCGACTTTGCAATGGCTGACTGTTGACGGTCTGCAGGAACGGTATTAGCGACCATATTAAGCAGTAAATCAAGCCGTTTATAGTTGTTGCGCTTCGCATGACGTAACACATCATACCAGCGTTTTCCCTCAAAAGCAAACTCTCTTGCTCGTTCTTTTAAGATAAATTCCATCACCGAGTCGGTGTCCGTAGGGTCAGGACTTAGGTTAGTACCGTCCAATGCCTTGGCCCTGTCTCGTACGAGTTTTACAATGCTGAGCGCTTCTTGACCGCGATTAAGCATCGCCAGTGCCTCGGCTTTCATCAATAGCACATCAGCATAACGGTAAGCAATCCAATGTGCATAAGATTCTTCTACAGGACGAGCCACTGTAGCCGACAAGCCTAAGTATTTCCAAATAGTACCATCAGTAGATTGCAATGATGCCCCATCCCCCCTAATATCTTTTTTAGTATCATCGTTAAAGTCTTGGGTATAAACCTCCTCCATTACCATAGGATGTGCAATAAATCGCCGCCTCACTGTCGAAAACATCGTATAGAATGGATTTAGCTTTTGACGGTCAAACTGAAACTCAAAAATGCTTTCGTTGGAATTGCCTACCACAAACAGCTGATTAAACCAAACATTGTTCCCTTCAAGCAACCCAAATCGGTTCGCTTTAATGATTTTGTCGCAAGCAGCCAAACTCTCAGCATATTTTTCCATCCATAAATACACATCTGCCTGAATCGCATTAACACCATAGCGGGTAATACGTCCTTTGTCGGCAGCATTGCTCCCGTAGGTTAGTAGGGTATTGGGTTCGGCTTCGCTCAAATCTTTCACGATTTGTGACAAAATTTCTGTTTTGGTACTTTTGGCCAATGGTGTAATTTCTTCATCGCTACTGGTAGGAGTCAATTTTAACGGTACTTCTCCAAAAGTTCTGACCAAATAGAAATACATCAAAGCACGAAGGGCTTTGACTTCAGCCACGTAACCATTGAGGGCTTTCTCCGAAAAAGTTTTGTCGTTGTTGAGTACTTCAGGGGCAAAATCAATGACCGTATTACAGTAATTAATGGTTTTATACACTACCCGCCAGTTAGCAATGGTATTGCTCGGCAAAATATTGACATTGATGATGTCCTGTTCTTCGGCCAAAGTACTGAGTGTGGGCGAAAGCATATCGGCACGGAGTTCGCCCCAAAGAAACAACTGTTCTACCAATGTTCGCCCGCTCGTTGTGTTTCCCAACAATGAAGCATAACAGCCAATGACTGCCGATTGTACTTGTTCTTTGGTTTTCCAGAACTCTTGCTTAATGATACCATCTTGGGGTTGCAGTTCTAACCATCGGTCACAAGAAGTAGCCGAAAGAAGCATAGTTAGCAACAAAATATAGAGGATAAAATTTCTTCGCATGGTCGTGACTTAATTAAAATGAAGTAGTAAAACCAAGAGTAATCATTTTGCTGGGGGGGGTCATAGAGTAGTCAGCAGCTATACGAAAAGGGTCAGAGCCACGCATACTTACTTCGGGGTCTTGTCCCGAATAGTTTGTCCATGTAAAGAGGTTTTCACCAGTGATGTAGCCACTCAAATTCTGAAGCCCTAATTTTGATAATACACGCTTTGAGAAAGTATACCTAAGCGTAAGCGTACGGAAACGAAGAAAAGAAGCATCTTCGACGTATCGGTCTGATCCCAACCAATTGTAACCACTTTGATACAAAGCACGTGGTACATCGGTTACATCTCCAGGCTTACGCCAACGCGAGAGTACAATCGTACTTTGGTTATCATATCCGTACATATTAGTTGTCATCATTTTGGTACCATTTACGATGTCATAATCGTAACGGAAGTTAAAGAAGGCTGTCAATTTCAGTCGTCCTTTCCACGTAAGCGATGGCCCAAAGCCTCCTGTAAAAGCTGGATTGCTATTGCCGAGATAAACAATATCCATATAATTGATATTACCATCATTGTTTATATCAGCATATTTCGCATCACCAGGTTGAAATAAGTAATCGGTTTGCGGATAATTGAAGCGCATATAAATCGGCTCTCCATTAGGTGTTGTGATAGCTTCTCCGTTTTTACCCTTTGCTACGGTCGCTTGCACATCGCTATATACTCCTTGGTACTTGAACCCATAAAAAGAGCCGAAGGGATTATTGATTTGTATGTACGTTTTATACTGACCGTTCGCCGTTACCTTACCGCGTTCTCGGGGATACAAATCTGAAATTTCTCGAATAACATTGATGTTTCGTGCAATATTGAAATTAAAATCAACAACCAAATCTTTGGTTTTACTTAAAGTAGCGTTCAAGGTTGCTTCCCAGCCTTGGTTATCCATTGTACCTACATTCATATTTACACTTTCAAAACCTGTGAAAGAGGCGATTTGGAGACCATTAAAGAAAAGGTTTTTGGTGCGATTTTTGTAAAACTCCAAATCAACGGTAATCTTTTTCTTAAGTATGGAAAGATTTACCCCTAAATTTCGGCCAATTATGGTTTCCCAACGTAGGTTTTTCAATTCCATATTAGAAGGATACACGCCCCCCATTCCAAGGTATGACCAGCTAAAAGTGCCATAAGTACTATAAAAAGTATAATCATACTTAGGAGCATTGCCACTTTGTCCATAGCTAGCCCGCAAGCTAATGTCATCAAAAATCACTTCTAGTGGTTTCATAAATCGCTCCGCTGACAATCTCCAACGTGTTGAGATAGAAGGGAATAATCCATAGCGATGCGCTGGTCCAAACCGTGAATTACCATCACCTCGAATACCTGCTCGAATAAAATAACGATCATCAAACTCGTATTGCCCATCCACCAACAATCCTACACTGCGCGTTTGTGAGCTTCCTGCAACCAAACGCAACTCCTGATTTTGAGTTCGCGAAGGGTTGGAAGGGTCTTGCAACTCCGAAGATGCCGTATTGGAAGCTATGACTTCTTGCGACACATTGCGAGTGTCGGAAGTCATCAGTGAAAGTAGCGAAATAAGGTTGTGTTTGGTATTTTTGATTTTGGGCGTAAACACTAGCACCGTCTTAGTGGATACATTAAACTGGTCAATATCACCATCATAAGCGCGGTTGACTGATGTTTCTGTCCAAGGCCGCCCCGTAGCTATTTGGGGTAAAAACGTTTGATTTTTGGTGTTATTGATGTCAAATTGTACGTCAAAAGAAGCCGATAATATTTCTGGCTTAAGGTCATATTCCAGTTTAAAGTGCGGTGTAACACGCTTGTTCAAGATATTGTTACGAGCAGCCAATGCCATCGCTACGGGGTTATATACTCCTGGGTAAAGTCCTTGAATATTAGAAGCTGGAGAAAAGAAATTGGGCGTTTGATTACCATACTCATCGTATTCATATACACCCATGTTAGGCATTTTGATGTAGGCAATGTTCCTAATACCATCTTGGCTACTGGAGCTATTTACGTAGTTACGGTCAGTAGTCGTATTGGCAAAGGATAAATCAGTACGGAATCGAATACGGTCTGATACATTATAATCTAAGTTGATACGGGTATTGATGCGTTTGAGTCCAGTACCAATCGTCGTTCCTTGTTGACCGAAATACCCAATCGAAGCGTAGTATTTAGCCTTTTCCCCTCCCCCGTTAAGTGAAATATTGTGATCGTGGGAGTTGCCCAAACGCGTAATCTCATCTACCCAATTAGTATTTTTGGTGTAGTTGTAATACCAATATGGATCGTTGGGATCATACTGAAACTCTTTGACTAACTGCGTATTGAGGGGTGTTCCTGTACGATTCATAAACTCCTCAGGGATAAGCATTGAATACTGATCGCCCGAAAGCATCGGAATAGAATTGGGCTGTTTGGCCAACGAACCTTTGAAAGTATAAGAAATACGCGGCTTACCTACGGCTCCACGTTTGGTATTGATAACCACCACGCCGTTAGCCGCTCTTGCTCCCCATACTGCTGTAGCAGCGGCATCTTTCAAAATACTAATGTCCTTGATATCAGACGGAGCAATATTCAACAATTGTGCATATCCCAATTCGTCGGCTGTACCAAAATTAAAGTCTGAAGGGATTTGGGTTTCATAGGGCATTCCGTCCACAACAATCATTGGGTCGGCAGAAGAATTGATAGAAGATGTTCCCCGAATGCGGATTTGCATCCCTGCACCAGGATCGCCCGATGCTGCCGTAATATCCACCCCTGCCATACGTCCTTGCAAGGCTTGATCAATAGAAGAAGATTGCATTTCTTCCAATTGTTTGGCATCAATCCGCGACGTGGCGGTTGTCAGGTTTCTTTCCGATACAGAAAGCAGTCCATTATCAGCACGTCGAGACGAAACTACTACCTCCGCTAATTCTTGGTTGTTGGATACAATAGCTACATTGATAGTACTACGACCATTGATAGATTCTACCAATGTTTTATACCCAATACTCGAAAACGATAAGCGGTGCTTTTGGTTGGTTACTTTGATAACAAAATTCCCTTCCACATCGGTCATAACACCGCGAACAATACGTGCATCAGGATCTAACTCCGCTACGGTCACGCCAATCGCTGCCGATTGGTCTTTTGCGTCGGTTACCTTTCCCCTAACAGTATATTGCGCCGTTTGTGCATAGCTACTTTGCCAGAACACCAAGCTGAAAAAGCCTAAGCTTAAAGTGAGTCGTAGAAATAGTTTCATAAAGCTCTGTTTAGGAGTTGGTCTAATATTGCAAGTAATTATTTATCAAGTGAACCACTGTCCGATTCGAGAGATTGTTACTTTGATCTAAAACTACGTTAGAGCGGCGGTTGGCGACATCAGTAAGTTGCATTGCACCTACACTACTTAGCACTGTTATATTGACAGGGTCACCAAGATTATTTTTGAGTAGTGTCTCCACTGCACCCGACTCTTTCCCATCTGGAATAAGGGACTTCTTATTCAAAACATGATAATAAATAAATGAGGCCACCTTGTTTTTATCTGCTTCGAGTGTAGGAGCAAAATTGGGAGTTTTATTAGCTCCAGTACCCGTCCCTGGAAGTAGCCCAGCATTGACTGCTGCTTGGATAGCCGCATTGTTGGGTACAAACACGGTATAAAATGTTCCTGCGGCTGTACCCACAATTTCGCTAGTCACGGCATTAAACGCTGTCGAATTTTTGAGGTACTGCCAAAAATTATTGTATTCCGATTTGGCAGGGGTTGCCAATAATTCAATATGCTTCCCAATGTTAAGTTCCGTAAAATTCAAGATGCCATCTACATAGTAAACTTTACCATTTTTAGACCCTTTAGAACCCACAATATTCAGAGGCTTATCGCTTACCCCTGCCGAATACACAGTATTTTTTGCATATCTAAGGTACTCTCCATTAGAAGTTTCTATAATGCCACTTCCTGACAGATCATCCAACTCATTTTTAGGCGTTGGCACAACGCTCGTTGCCAAAATTCGTAACAGTCTCAGTCGCATTGCTTCTCCTGTGGTGCGGGTTGTACCTACGGTATAGCTCCATTCATCTTTAGCAGGGTCGTAATCGTAACCAGCAGCCCGCAGCAACTTATCCGACATCATAAATACGGTGTATTTGATGCGTGGATTGGTAATGACAAATTTGAGGTCATAATCCAACAATTTTGTCATAATGGTATAGTTAGGGTCTAAATAGGCCCGTGCGTACACCGTCGAAAACACGTTGGCTTCTTGGACTATATTGGTGCCGTAGAAAACGCCATTACTCAAAAACTTCTTATCTATAATGTTGGTTTTCGGGTCAAAACGAGCATCTTCACCCAAATAGTTGAAGGTACTGCCAAATTTGCTGGGCCATACTGTTGTTTGCCACATGTGAGCATTAAGTAGGTCAGCAATAATTTTAGGCGGAAGCTTATCAAAAGATGTATAATTTTCTAAAATAACGCTGTTAATATATGCTTGAAGTACGTCATTTTTAGGAACAAACATACTGAATCCATCTTGCTGACCATCGTTATCTTCGAGTTTGAGGTAATTTTCATTATTAGGCGAAAAAGCCAGCAAGTTGGAATAGGTTTTCACAAATACTTGGTCACTCTTACCCGTCAATACTTGGTACTTGCGTGTAGCTTCAGCATTGGCAATAAACTGTACCATATATTTTTCAAATAACGATCGAAACAAACTATATTCTGGATTGGTACGAAGATATTGATCAATAGAAGGCAACGGGCTAATCACATTGTCAATCTCGTGAATAACACCATTTTCGGCATACACATCTTTCTCTAACACGTTGGCATCCACCACATTGAAACCTGTATAAGTAGCAGATGGAAAAAAGTAGGTATAATCAGATGCTGATAATTTCTTTGTATTGAAATATTCATCCGTGAAGTACGGAATGTACTTATTGTTATTATCGGCTGTGACGTAAATGGCAGAGTTACGGTTTCCAGCAATAGCTTTTACGGTTTGCCCAGCCGCAGTGACATCGTCGTAAAAATTAGTATAATAGGCTGTACGGCGTTTAAACGCAAATCCTGGTTTCCACCCTTGTCCCGATTGGTAATCATCGAGGCGCTCTCTTGGGAAAGCATTATAAACCAACAGGTATTTTACGATGGCTTGTGCCTGCACAGAATCAATCTGCGATAACCCCGCTATGCCTTTGGCTTTATAATATTTGTCAAAGGCTTGATCATTGGGTGCAAACAATGTCCAATAGCCAGCACTACTAAGGGTATTTTTATAACCGCTTTTGTCAATAACACCCAATAGTTGATTGAAGCGACCTTTGGCCTGTAGTTGCTGGTAAATGGGAGGTGCCAACCACTCTGGACGCGCATAGACATCTTCCCACTCCTTTCGACTACAACCAGAAAAAATCCATAGCGATAGTACAGCGATACTAAAAAGCTGAAGTAAAGTTTTACGCATAGATAACTTTTCGTTCTAATGATTTTACTCATCAAAACTACTCGACTACCCAACCCTAACACTCCTGTACTCTCCTATCAGTTTATGATTCTTTTAAAGTTTTCTTAGCCTTTATAAACAGAAGAATCTCTCGAAAACAATTTTTCGAGAGATTCTTCTGTTTATAAAGGATTACAGAATTACATCAATCCTTCACGATCCATAATTTCCTTCAACTTCACTCCTAATTCATCTGAAGCTTTTACCAACGGTAAACGTACCTCACTGCTGCAAATCCCCTTGATTTCAAGACATTTTTTGATTCCTACAGGATTAGATTCGGCATAAAGCGGGCCATCCATATCCAAGAAACGGTATTGAATAGCAGCCGCTTCTTCTACGCGTCCTTCAATAGCATGCCAAGTCATTTCAGTAAATTCTTTTGGGAAAGCATTGGCTATCACCGAAATCACCCCTCGCCAACCAATGCTGATCATGGGTGATACGTGATTATCGTCGCCCGAAATAAGAAGAAAGTCTTCTGGACAAAGTTTAGCCAATTCCATATATTGGTCAAAATTGGCACAAGCGTCCTTGACACCAATGATGTTAGGATGTTTCGCCAATTCGACAATGGTTTCTACTTTCATATTTACTACCGTACGTCCTGGTACATTATAAAGGAATACAGGTACAGGACTTACGTCAGCAATTGCTGTAAAGTGCGCAATCAGACCTCGTTGAGAGGGTTTA
>JBDHXS010000074.1:0-15507 GCA_039810845.1 Runella sp.
AAAAGCTTTATACGCCGATTCTGAATTTTCACACAAACTGTTACAAAAAATTACGGACAGTACCATTGCTTATCTAAAAGCCCAGATTGCGGCAGGTGCTAACTTAGTCCAGATCTTTGATTCTTGGGCAGGAATTCTCTCCCCTGAGCAGTATCGGATATATTCATTGCCGTACATCAAACAAATTTGTGATGCTATTTCAGAAGCGCCTGTAACGGTCTTTGCCAAGGGCGCGTTTTTTGCACGCCAAGAAATCGGGCAACTGAATTGCTCCGTAGTAGGCTTGGATTGGAATATGGATCCTATCGAATCACGGCTACTAATTCCCAATAAAACATTGCAAGGAAATCTTGACCCCTGTGTACTGTATGCTTCTTATGACCAAATTAGGGTTGAAGTGAATAAAATGATTAAATCTTTTGGTTCACAAAGCTACATAGCCAACCTTGGGCATGGAGTTTATCCTGATACAGACCCTGATAAAGTACGTTGTTTTATTGAATCAGTTAAAGAATACTCTGTTTCGCCAGTGTCAGTATAGCTAAGATTAACTTTTTTTAACAATTTTACCACATACTTACATTAGTTTGGAATCGTTTTTGTATTAGTACTATTAACATCCCAAACCCAGTTAGAGCATATGAAAGAGTGTGTGGTCGTGATTCCGACATTCAACGAAATAGAAAACATTGAGGCGATTATTCGCAAGGTATTCAGCCTCGACCATCCATTTGATATTCTGATTGTTGATGATGGCTCTCCAGATGGAACAGCCTTCAAGGTGAAAGATATGCAAATAGAGTTCCCAGAGCGATTGCATTTATTGGAGCGCAAGGGTAAACAAGGCTTAGGAACGGCTTATATCCATGGATTTAAGTGGGCTATCAAGGAAGGTTACCGCTATTTGTTTGAAATGGATGCCGATTTTTCTCATAATCCTGCCGATTTAGCACGTCTTTATCAATCCTGTTCCCAAGAAGGCTACGATGTAGCCATTGGCTCACGGTATATCAAAGGAGTAAATGTAGTTAATTGGCCTATGGGTAGGGTGTTGATGTCTTACTTTGCAGGAGTATATGTGCGTTTCGTAACGGGAATGCAAATTATGGATCCTACGGCAGGCTTTATTTGCTATAAGCGTGAAGTTCTACAAGGAATTGGGTTAGATGAAATTCAATTTGTTGGCTATGCCTTTCAGATTGAAATGAAATTTAATACTTGGAAGTATGGTTACGAAATTACAGAAGTACCCATTATTTTTACCGACCGAACCAAAGGAGTTTCTAAAATGTCAACAAAAATATTTAAAGAAGCTGTTTTGGGTGTACTCTATCTTAAAATCAGAAGTTTTTTCAAAACCTATATCCGACATAATGAGCCAAAGACCATTTCGCTTCTCTCAGTCACTGAAATGATATAAAATATCAATGTTTTGAGTCCTAAAGTGCTGTTATCAAACATCTGTTTGATAACAGCACTTTTCATTTTTAATGGATTTAAAAAAAATAAATAAAAATGTCTTGACATTATATGTATATACATATATATTTGCATCACCAATTAACGATGTAACTAAAAAATCAAAATAAGAAAATGGAAACTTTAGCAAAAACTACTTGGGCGATTGATCCCACTCACTCAGAAGTACAGTTCAAAGTAAAACACTTGGTAATTTCGACCGTAACGGGTAGTTTCAAAAGCTTTGAAGGGACACTCGAAACGGATGGCGATGGTTTTGCGGGTGCGGCAATCCAATTTAGTGCCGATGTAGATAGCATTGATACCAATATGCCACAACGTGATACTCACTTAAAAAGCGCGGATTTCTTTGATGCCGAAAATCATCCTAAACTGGCTTTTGTATCTTCTTCATTTACTCAAAAAGATGAAGATACCTATACTTTGGTAGGTGATTTGACTATGAGAGGCGTGACAAAATCGGTAACACTTTCAGCAACTTATGGTGGTCAAATGGTTGATTCTTATGGTAACACCAAAGTTGGGTTTGAAATTTTGGGAAAAGTAAACCGCAAAGATTTTGGGTTGAACTGGGGTGCTGTAACTGAGGCAGGAGGTGTAGTAGTAAGTGATGACGTAAAATTGCACTTGAACGTTCAGTTAGTTAAACAAGGATAATATAAGGGGTTTAGATTTCAGCAATGGAAACAAATCAAAAGCCGCATTTTCGTATGAAAATGCGGCTTTTGATTTGTTAATAGCGTTTATGCCAATTTCGACTTGGGCAATGGACGGCTGGGTTTTGTCCGAGATTCAGCCAAAAGTGTTTGGAGGTCATTGCGACGCCGATGATTAACCCGAAGAACCCGCCACCAAATAAGACGCCTATGCTTATCTGTATTTTGGGCTAATTCCAATCCCACTTCATTTTTTACAAAAGTGCTTCGAAATACTCCTTTTCGTTTGAATGACAAAGGAATCAAATCGTCAAAACCTGTCATCAATGCTTCATTTAATGTGGTTTCAACATCAGCGATTTGTAATTCGCTCGTAGCACTTGCTTTTACCCTTATTTTAGGTGGGGCAATTAACCCCATGGTAAGGCCATAAAGTCGAATGAATTTGGTCAGCGTAATTTCTTCTGCCACTACCGAAGCATACATCTCTGGCCGCGTAAATAACTCTTTAGCCGCCAATACACGGTACAAATACCGACGATTTTCGGCACTGATTCGTAAGTTGTAATAACTTGTTTTGCCATGACGGTCTAAATACTTTTTAACTTTAGTAGGGCCTGCGTTGTAGGCAGCAGCTACCAGCGACCAAGAACCGAGCTGTTTGTATAAATTCAAAAAGTACTGACAGGCAGCATGGGTAGATTTGACCAAGCTTTCGCGTTCATCTACATTTCCATCTACCAAAAGCCCCATAGCACGAGCAGTATGAGGCATAAACTGCCAATATCCATACGCCCCTTTATGCGACATTGCTTTTGACTCAAGCGCGCTTTCAACAACGCACAGGTACTTAAAATCCAATGGAATCTGGTATTGCTTCAAAATAGGATCAATGACCTGAAAAAACTTCTGCGCACGAGGCTTTATTTGATGGAGCGGCATACTTGCTGTATGGCGCAAAGCAGATTGAAAATAGGTCAATACTTGGTTTTCGTAAACAGGAAGCGGTTCGTTACAAAAACGGATGCAGGAGGATTCGTTAAAGCCCTCGGCTTTAGCCCCCAAACTTGACAACAAAAGTGTTGATAGAATGATACATTGTCTTCTTTTCAAAACTATTTTTGGTTAGTTAAACATTGCGACAATAGCTTTCAAAAAGGTCACCATTGGCCGCTTTTCCATAGCTGAATATGCTTTGTTAACGTAAAGATATTCAAATATTGTACAATTTGCAAATAAATTACCAAAAGACTATCAGATAGTTGCAATTTAACCATCTATGTTTTATCACAAAAACAATACCAAACTAGGTTAGTTTTACAAAAAAATATCAGTTCAATCTGCCATAAAAAGAGAGGCCATCTATAACGATAGCCTCTGAAAAGTTAGTTTTTTTGAACCTATTTTTTTCCCTCCAAACCCATTTCTTCCATCCACTCTTCAAACTCGCCCGGAGTAGAAATATTGACAGGAATTGCATTTGTTCGACGAGAAGATCGGCGTTCAGGGGCTTTGATTTCAAGTACTTGCTCTGATTTTGTACCCGTAGCTGTTTCTATTACCACTTTATATTTACCGGCACGTATGTACATTTTACCGTCATCCGCTTTCTCTAACTTGACTTCTTTTTCGTCTTTTTTCTTGGCGGCATTTAAATACTTTTCGTACTCTCCTTTCGCAGTAGTATCAATAGACAAGTCGAAATTGATAAAATTCAGCCCTGCTTCGCTATCATCAGTCAGTGTTCGCAGTGTAAGACCTTTATCCGTTTGAATCTTAATGCTGCTTTTTCCGGAAGCTTTGGTATAAAATGAAATTTCGTATTTCTGAATTCTTGGCTCACTGTATTTGTCAAACATCCTTCCCCAATTCGGCGCATAGTTGAGCGGTTTGAGAGCAAATAGGTGTACTTCTTTGCTTGTGAGTGTATCCACTAGTTGTTGGATTAAACTAACATCCCCTATATAAATAGAACGACCATGAGTACCCACTACCAATTCATTATCACGTGAGTGTACAATAAGATCGTGTACAGCTACCGCAGGCAGCCCCCCGTTCATCCGCATGAAGGTCTTTCCCTGATTAAGTGACACATACACCCCGTTGTCAGTGCCTACATACAAAATAGAGGCATTTTTGGGGTCTTCACGAACCACATTAATGGGTTCTGTAGGTAAGTCTGCACCGATAGGTTGCCAACTTTGTCCATAATCAGTAGAGACATACAAATAAGGCTTGAAGTTATCATCGCGATAGCCATTGAGAGATGCATAAACCACAGCTTCGTTATGACTTGAAGCAACGACACGGCTTATCCAAAGATTTTGGGGCAAAGCGTCCGAAATTTTAGTCCAAGTGTATCCCCCATCTTTGGATATGTGAATCAAACCATCATCACTACCCGCGTAAAGAAGCCCAAATTTTTTAGGAGATTCATCTAGCGTTGCCAAAGTTCCAAAAGGCACATCGCCTTCTTTAGGGCCTTTGGTCAGGTCACCAGAAAGTGTCTGGAAGGTTTCACCTTTATCCAAACTACGATGAAATTTATTGGAACCAAAATAAACAATGTCCTGATTATGGCGACTTACCAAAATCGGCGATTGCCAGTTGAAACGAAGTTTTGCCTCTCCAATATCCGCAAGAGGCATTTGTAGGCGTTTCATCCCCGAAGGGTAGCTATTTTTGTTGACTTTGAAGTAATTCCCAAATTGAAATCCAGTATAAACGGTCGAATTGTCCCGCCAGTCCACTTGAATTTGCATTCCATCACCACCCATCACCGACTTCCAAGGTCTTAACTCTTCGCCTGGTTGTGAGGTTCCCCACCATACACCATTGTCCTGCATACCGCCATACACATTGTAGGGCTTTTCCATATCTACCGCAACCGCGTACAACTGTCCTACTGGAATTGGATTAAGATGTGACCAATTTTTGCCTCCGTCATAGGTTAAGTTTAGGCCACCATCGTTTCCAATTAAGATATGGTCAGAATTTTTGGGGTTGAACCAAAGAGCATGGTGATCAGAGTGAACATTGGACGCATCCAAACTTTTCCACGTTTTTCCAGCATCCATGGACTGTAGGATAGGAACGCCATAAATAATGATTCGATCTGGATTTTCAGCACTGACAAAGATTTGTCCAAAATAATAGCCAAAAGAAGAAACGGCATCAATAGGTTCTGTATGGGTTTTCTTCCAAGTTTGTCCTCCGTCTTCGCTTTTATACACTTCTGCTCCAGACACAGGCGAATTAACCACTTCATCGTTCGCACCAGTGACATAATCATACAAATTTTTAACTGTCAGTTTGTCGGCTGTGATTTGTTCACGGATTTTTTTACCATTGTATTTTTCAGGGAAATTAGCTGCATCCAAAAACTCATTGATTTCCGTATCCGAAAATTTCAAAAAATCTTCTTTGGTCATGTTTCTGAGCGCACGGGTAGCGATACCCGTCAAGGCAGTGCGGGGAGGCGTTTCTTTTCGACGTACCTGATTATCAATAAAGGCATATATCAAGTTGGGGTTTTTCGGGTAAATACTCAACCCGATGCGCCCGTTGCCATCGCCTGTTGGAAAACCGCTGTTTTCAACCGTCAGCAATTTCCAGGATTCGCCGCCATCCGTTGACTTATAGATGCCTGAAGTTTTTCCTCCTTCCACAAAATTCCACGCCCTGCGCTCTTTATACCACATGGATGCGTATAAAACAGACGGATTTGCAGGGTCAATGTCAAGGTCAATGCCGCCTGTTTTGTCATCAATGTAAAGTGTTTTCTTCCACGTCTTACCTCCATCGGTGGTTTTATAGATACCACGCTCTGTATTGGAAGAATAAAGATGCCCCACTGCCGCTACCCAAACAGTATTAGGATCGTTGGGATGCAAAATTACCTGTCCGATATGGTGAGTATCTATCAATCCCAAATGCTGCCATGTTTTACCGCCGTCATTACTTTTGTAGATTCCAGTACCAGAATAAGTAGAACGGCTGGCGTTGTTTTCACCTGTTCCTACCCAAATCGTTTGACCGTTGGTTTTCCAATCTACGGCAATGTCCCCAATCGTCATAGAGGCTTCATTATCAAATAATGAGGTAAAACTCATGCCATTATTCTCGGTTTTCCAAAGACCGCCCGAAGCATACGCTACAAAGAAGTGAGTTGGGTTGGCATTATTTACGTCTAAATCTACGACACGTCCGCTCATGTTGGTGGGGCCAATGCTGCGAAATTTAACATTACTAACCAACGATGCAGCATCTAATTTTTTCCGTTGCTCATACCCTGCCATGCGTTCAACGGCAGTCGTAGGAGCAACTTCCAGAAGTATAGGTTGCTTAGTGGCTTGAGTCGTTGATTTTTTCTTTTGAGAAAAACTGGTAGTAGCTAAAAGAAAGAGAATTGGAATAAAGTAACGATTTTTCATTGATGATGAAGTTTTGTAAAAAGGTTATGGTTATTGCGTATAAAAACTCGGATTGTTTATCCCTAATGGTTAAACTGTGACCAATTTATCTGCTATTTTGCGATCATTGGCCAAACGGGGTACTTTGTTTTGCCCGCCTAATTTTCCCTGAGAACGCATGTAATCAATAAAGGCATTTTTGGGAAGTGACGTAATTCGGAGAGGGCGCAGAATACTCCCTGAAATCAAATCGTCATAATACACATTGAGTTCAGCCAAACGTTTATCAACATCTAATGAAAACCTTGCTAAATCGTTAGGGGGTATTGAAAACTCAATGAGCCATTCATGGTAAGGAAGTCCTTCGGTGGGAGTAACCATAGGGGCTACCGTAAATTCTATGACTTCTGTTTCAGGATGGCGTTGCATCGCATATTGAAGGGCTTTTTCTACTTCCTCTCCAATAACATGTTCGCCAAAAGCTGAAATGAAATGTTTTATCCGACCTGTTACCAATAACCGATACGGGTTTTTAGAAACAAATTTGACGGTATCGCCAATCGAATAGCCCCAAAGCCCTGCATTGTTGTTGATAATGAGCGCGTAGTTTTTTCCGACTTCTACCTGCTCTAAGCTTAGGCGAGTAGGGTTTTCATTGAAGAATTCTTCGGTAGGAATAAATTCAAAAAATATCCCAGTATCTGCCAAAAGCAATAAGCCCTCGGCATATTGAGAATCTTGGTAAGCTATAAAACCCTCAGACGCGGGATACATCTCAATAGAATCAATTTTTTTACCAATTGAATCATACAATTTAGCACGATACGGTTCAAAATTGACTCCGCCATAGACAAACAACTGAAAATCAGGAAAAACATCTTTGACAGGCTTGCCAGTTCGGGCAATAATCCGATCGAAGTACATCTGTACCCAAGGCGGAATTCCCGAAATCAGCGACATTGGCTGAGCAATAGTCTCATCTATGATTCGTTCGAGTTTTTCTTCCCATTCCTCAATGCAATTAGTTTCGTAGCTCGGAAGCTGATTGGTGCGTAGGTAAGCAGGAACATGGTGATTGGAAATCCCCGACAGTCGCCCCGTAGGAACGCTACCTTTAGTATCCAAAACAGGACTTCCTGACAGGAAAATGAGTTTATTATCCAAGAACTCGCCTCGACCTGTCTCGTTGATATAGTTCAAGAGGGCATCTCGGGCAGAGTTAATGTGATTTGAGATAGAATCTTTACTGATTGGAATATATTTGACCCCAGAAGTGGTACCTGAAGTTTTGGCAAAATAAAGAGGTTTGCCCGGCCAAAGGACATCATCCTGCCCATCAATGATTTGATGAATGTAACCTTTTAAATCTTCGTAATCCCGAATGGGAACCGCCTCTTTGAAGTCTTCGTACGAATGAACATCTTTGAAGAAATGATCTTGCCCGAATGTAGTATTTTTAGCTTGATTGATTAGCCGTTGACGCCATTGGTCTTGAGCAGACGGTGCGTTGTACATCCAACTTTGTTGCTGACAAACGATGTATTGAGCCAGAGGTTTGCTAAGTGAAGAGCGAAAGCCCATTGTAGAGTCTCGTTATTGGTTAGTGGTCAATCGTCAAAAAACTGACACAAGTACCAAAAATAGACGTTTTATACCTTATGCTCAATAAAAAAGTAACCATATAGACACAAAACCCAAATGGCCTTATTAATAACTACCTGATTTCTAAAACCTTAAACTCTGTTCTTCGATTTCGTTGATATTCTCCTTCGGTACAAATTACGCCATCTACACAACCATTTACCGGCATACTCTCTCCCATGCCAGTAGCTTTCATACGCGTACGAGCTATTCCTTTTGTTGCCATATAATCTACCACCGACTGTGCCCGTTTTTGCGAAAGAGACTTGTTATAACTTGCATCACCTCGGCTATCGGTATGCGATAGAATTTCCGCTTGTAGCGAGGGATATCTTTTCATAGTAGCTACCAATTTATCTAACTCTCTGGCTGCATCTGGACGGATACCCTGTTTCCCTTGGTCGTGATAGATATTGTCCAACTGCACAATATCTCCTTTCTTCAACAATCCTACGTCATTGGAAAGAACTTTTGGTTGGTTTTTCTTGGATACTTTTCCAATTTTGAGGGTATTGGTACCATAAGTGTCTTTTGAGTAAATTAGAGTATAGTCGCAACCCTCAGCTATCTCGAAATCATAACGACCATCAGGACCAGTGATTATCTCATATATCTTTTTATCACATTCATTCCGAAGTTTTACCAGTACACCTTCAATCGGTTGACGGTCTGTTTCGGTACGTACAATTCCTCGAACGCGGGAATGCTTCAAATTTTGAGCGGCATCACTTTGGTTAATCTTTTTTTTTTCAGGGATTACAGCTTTTGCAACTGTTTCAGCAACTACAGTAGGCTTGGCCAAACTCACCTCTAAGCGAGTGGGCTTGTCGTCTGTTAAATAGCGGGTTGAAAATCCAATTGTATTTCCTATAAAACCATCTTTAGAAACAGTGAAAATGAAGTCATTGTCAGAGGCTAAACATAAATGAGCCCAGCCGTTGGCATCGGTTTGGAGAATTTTATCTGTTCCTTCACCACCTATTTTTGAACGGATTGTAATAGTAGCACTGTCTAAATGTTGCATGTTCTCGGTATCAAATACCCGTAATAACAATTCACGACATTCGTACAAAGAACTCTCGCGGGTAAAACGATAAATATCATCATCTCCTTCACGGCGGTTGCTGCTAAAATATCCAGTAGTACGAGAGGCATCGGTAACAAGACCAAAATCATCTGCTTTAGAATTAATAGGAGCATCCAAATGAATCACTTCAATTACTTTTGTTCCATCTTTGCTAAGAACAGCATAAAATAAATCAAGTCCGCCTAACCCTCCTTTTCGTCCAGAGGTAGAAAAATAAAGATTTCCGCGTTCATCTACCGTTGGAAAAACTTCGTCTTGGCGAGTATTGAGTTCTTTACCAAGATTGATGGGTTTTGACCATTGACCGTTTTCCAAGCGTGATACATAAATGTCCTTACCCCCTATTCCTTTAGGCATATCAGATACAAAATAGAGAAGTGTGCCATCTTTACTTAGAGAAGGGTGAGCCGTAGAATATTCGTCGCTGTTAAATGGTAATTCTTGCACATTGGTCCAATCACCATTGCCCCACTGTGCTGTATAGAGTTTGAGTTTGATGTTGTTGTCTTCACTAACACCTCTTTGCCCTTCGTTGAAATTATTTCGGGTAAAAATGATACGTGAGCCGTCGGCACTAAAAGTAGCAGGGCCTTCATGGAACCGGGTATTCAGCACTTTGCTAAACGGAGCAGGCTTTCCTGGCTTAGCTATTGTCCCAGTTGTATTATTGACTTGTTCATTAAGACCATAACTATTATAAACACCCACTGTCCTCGAATCATTGGAAGTGATACGTGTATAAGAATCGCTCCCCAACCTTCTATTTTTTGGACGTTCGGGCTGATTATTTTCCTTAGCTTCTGCTTCTGAACCATCGGCATTTATAGCCCCCAACACCTTAATTTCATCGGGTTTCGTTACATAAAACAAATCTAAATACCCTTTTTCTGGAGATTCGGAAGAAACAGCTGCTGGAGCTTTACCTGAAACAAATACTAATCCATCTCGAAAGTACATGGGGCTAAACTCCGCATTAGGCGTATTGATAGCCAAATAATCTATACGGTAAGTGATTTTCTTTTTTGTAAAGGTTTCGGCACTTTGTACTTGACGGTCTTCTGAAAGTTTTGCGTTTTGATAACGTTCAAAAAATTGCTGAGATTCCTTCATTTTTCCATTATTTGCCAACACTTTCGCATAATGCAAATAATGGCTTGCCAAGGCTCCCGAAAGAGGTTCTTCGGGAAGAGCTTCCTGATAGAATTGTTCCGCTTTGGTATTGTCGCCCAACTTAAAGTACGAATACGCCATATTAAGTTGCATCAGTTTACGCTGTTCAAGCGGCAATAAACCTTCGTCAAGTGCTTCTTGATATAAAGCAACAGCTTTAGCATAAGACTGTGTATCAAACTGCCGATTGGCTTGCTGCAACAGTGTTTCTCGAATGGGGGTCTGTGCCAGAGCGGCAACCGAAAAGAAAGTTGCCAAACAAAAATGCTTTAATCTAATCATGGGTAAGTGCATTTTTGCCCAAATTGGGCTATTATTATTTTTAACTAACCACTATTTATCAACGGCTTATTGTCATAAATCTCGAAAATTCTCGCCCATCACTTAATTTAATCACATAAAAATAAGTGCCTGCTGGAACATTGGTTTGAGCAATCACACCGCCGCCATTCCAATCATTTTTGTATTCCTCTGTTTTATAAACCAATCCGCCCCAACGATTGTAAATTTCTAAAGAGGCACGTAGGTTGATAGGTTTTTTTATGACAAAGAAGTCATTGATACCATCTGAATTAGGTGAAAATCCCTCAGGAATAAAAATATCATTGTCGTTTCCTCGTAGATTGTTGAGGGCTACAGGAGTTGGGTCGGTATCGTCTGTTGGATCTTCATTTTGGTTAATATCAGGCCAGTTGCCATTCGCTGATTTATCGGTACAAAGATTTCCGTTGATGTCTAAAGCTGATACGAAGGCGGTATTGAAATAGACACTGTCTTGCGCATTGGTAAAGTCTATTTTTATCTTTACACTAACCGACCGTGCCTGTCCTGCTAACAATGTACTTTCTTGAGGCATTAATAAATCATATTGTCCCTCTTTTCCTGTATAACTTGTGTCAACTCCCCATACTGCTTCAGAACCCGTAATGGGGTCTAGCACCTTTATCATAGGCTTTCCTACAATAACTGAGCCATTTTTGAAAACCCTATCTAAACTGTCTATCATCTGCACGTTTTTTAGGTCATTTGTACCCATATTGACTACTTGAATCGCATACTCTATCTCAAATAAGTTGGGGTTGAGTCGTTTCCAGCCTTTTACCAATTTGTTGACTCCAATCATTTCTTTGGATTTATCCACATTGGCCTCAATTTTCAAGTCAATTATAGCAGCTCCTGCTTTACAAGGTCCTTCCTCGTCAGGGTCATCGCTTGCAAATCGAATGGACACTTTTCCTGACTGTCGATCTTCGGGTGAAGGTGTATAAATCACTGATAATCCATTATTTGTATTAAAATTACCAGTCCCATTTGAACTCCAGTGGCCTGTACTAGCTGAACCGCCTACCTTACCTTCTAAATAATAATTGCCCGCGGTTGTTCGCTCATTTTTTGTAATAGACGCTGTTGCTGGATTATTAACACAACTAGGCAATGGCTTATCACAAGCACTAATGGTTACTGCAACAGTCGAAGGTACACTATAACAACCATTGGCATTACGGGCAAATACGTAATAGGTACGATTTTCGGAAACTGCGCCTACATTCGTCACTAAAGGTGATTCGGGAGAGGTTCCCATCCTAACTTCATAATATACTCCAGTTATTTGCTTTTGATGTACTGCTGCTGCTAAATCTACAGTAACAAAAGGACATATATTTTTTAATTCTCCGATTACCTGTGGCGAAGATGGAGCTTCACTATTTACTGAAATTGTCAGCGGAGCTGATGCAATGCTTTGGCAATCTCCTCGCTGACAGATGGCTGTATATTTAGTAGTTTCTTTCGGAGCTATAGTTACAGTGCTTCCTTGCATTCCTTGATTCCATTGTACTATACCTCCGTAACAACCCTCAGCCCAGATAGTTACTTTCTCGCCAAGGCAAATTGTGTTTTTAGTAACTTTCAATACTGGTGGTAGAGGAGGCGTCACTTGAACGCTAACGAAGCTTTTTAGAGGTTGACAGCCTTCTGTTTCACACATAGCCCAATACTCAAGGGTATTTTCAGGCTTTACTATAACCGTTTTGCCTATTTCTCCATTTGACCATTTTATTTGACCAGTACAATTTCCTTTGGCTGACAAAACACTACTTTCACCTTTACAAATCACAGATTTTGAGGCTGTTAACAACAAAGGTTCACCACCTTTAACTGTTATAATAACATCGTCTGCAAAGCAACTCACACAACCTTCAGAACGACAAGTAGCGGTATATTTTGTTGTATTGATAGGTTGGATAGTAATTTCTTTTCCTATCATGCCATTTGACCAAATTATTTCGCCCGTACATCCTGTGGCAGTCAAAACGGTTGTTTCTCCAAAGCACACCTTCGTTTTAGTTGCTTTTACGAGGGGGGTACTTGGTATGTTGACTATGATAGTAACAGCATTAGACTCCGCACTTTTACAGTCTTCTTTTTTACAGTAGGCCTTATAAGTAGTTGTCTTAGTAGGATATACATTAAGTGTAGTACCTGTTTTTTTATTTGACCAAATGACCGTTCCTACACAATTAGTCGCTTTTAGAATCACTGGCTGCCCAACACAACTTATTTGTTTTTCGCTACTAATGACTGGTACAGATATACTATCACAATCAGCTATTTTACCCGCCCATACAGATTTATGCCATAAGACAGATACAATGACAAACAAAGTTGGTAGTAATAATTTCATATTTTGCCTTTTCTTGTATGTCATTTTATCATAAATCGTGCCAATTATTCTTCTTCTTTTACTAAAAATATACCATTTGATTATGAGCCACTTTCAAGGAAAAACAGTTTTTATTACGGGGGCAAGTCGAGGAATTGGCTTAGCTATTGGCCTGCGATTAGCCCAAGAAGGAGCTAATATTGTGATTGCGGCCAAGACTACGGCGCCCCATCCAAAACTCCCTGGTACAATTTACACTGCCGCCGCCGAAATAGAAGCTGCTGGCGGGAAAGCCCTTCCTTTAGTAGTAGATGTTCGGGAAGAAGAGCAAGTTTATGCCGCCGTTGAAGAAACGATACGAGTGTTTGGAGGTATAGATATTTTGGTTAATAATGCCAGTGCTATCAATCTCACGCCTACCCTTGCTACCGATATGAAGCGTTATGATTTAATGCACAACATCAATACCAGAGGCACGTTTTTGACAACTAAGGCTTGTTTGCCTTATTTGTTGAAAGCATCCAATCCGCATGTGCTTAATCTTTCACCTCCTCTTAATATGGAATCACGTTGGTTTTCCCCACATGTAGCTTATACGATGGCAAAGTTTGGGATGAGCATGTGCGTGTTAGGGATGTCAGCAGAGTTCCGAAAACAAGGAGTTGCTTTTAACGCTTTATGGCCCAAAACAGCTATCGCTACTGCTGCCGTCAATAACTTGTTAGGTGGCGAAGAAGCTATTAAAAGATGCCGGAAACCAGAAATTATGGCAGATGCGGCCTACGTTATTTTCTCTAAAAGTAGTCGAGAATGTACGGGCAATTTTTTTGTTGATGAAGATGTTCTTCGAGAAAGTGGAATCATGGATTTCAGCCAATACAAATATACCAACGTAGAAGACCACGAACTTCTTCCCGATTTTTTCCTCTAATCAGAAAGTATATTTTCCTTACCTACTAAGGTGTTTTCTAAATAAATTTGTTAGGAAAGGCAAAAAGTAATAGAGTAAAACTTAGTTGCTGACTACTTTGACATAAACCTTAATAGATGAGCGGCTGACTTAGTATTGACAATTGTATTGAAGGTTGATAATATAGGAGTTAAACTCTATTAAGCCATTTCACAGGATAAATCAACAGAAGTTTTTATTTAAAAAAATACTTTTTTGTTGGAAATATCTTAAAAAAATAAAAAAAAACTAATACATGTGTTGAACGTTTTTTTTGTGAAATATTATAGCTTTGTACCGCATTTTCTCTAACTATTTTAGAGAATCACCAACAAAAATTTTCTTGGTGAAAGCATTAACCGTTTAAAATTTTCGTTTTCTTTACAGCGCAAACACTTAAACTATTTTTTCAATTAAACCCTAAAAGTAAGTCTGATGGAAAAGAAGGCTACATCTCCCGCACCGGCCAAAGCGGCCGCTCCCAAAAAATCAGCTGGTGGTCTAAACCCCATTCTGGTCATCCCTATCTTATTAGTAATCGGTATCTTGTCGTACCAATACATTTGCGGTGACGCCAGTCACTTTGTAGATGGCGATCACGAAAAGGGACCCAAATCTGGTGATTATTTCGGTATTGTTTATGAAGGGGGACCTATCGTACCGTTGTTGTTTACCTGTTTCTTAACAGTATTAGTCTTCTCAATTGAGCGTTTTTTCATCCTTGGACGTGCAAATGGTTCAGGTTCAATTGATGAGTTTGTTCGTAAAGTAAAAGGCCTTCTTGACAAAAACGAAGTTGAGGCTGCGGTCAAAGAATGTGACAAACAAAAAGGTTCAGTAGGCAATGTTGTTAAAACAGCTCTTCACAAATTTATTGAGCTTCGTACTGAAACAGAATTAACTAAAGATCAGAAATTAGCAGCACTTCAGAAAGAAGTAGAAGAAGCTACCAGCCTTGAGCTACCTATGCTTGAGAAAAATTTAACCATTATCGCTACCTTGGCGTCGGTTTCTACCTTGACTGCACTTCTCGGAACGGTATTGGGGATGATTCGTGCATTTGCCGCTATGGGTAATACAGGTGCTCCAGATACTGGCGCTCTTGCAACAGGTATCTCAGAAGCTCTTGTAAATACAGCTCTTGGTATCGGTACTGCAGCTATTGCAACAATCATGTATAGCTACTTCACAAGCCGCATTGATACGTTGACTTATAAAATTGACGAAATCGGGTTGAGCATTCAGCAAAACTTCTCGGCTCATAACTAATGAGTTAACAAAGTAAATATGATATATAAAAAAATTATATATAAATATTTGCTTTGTATTTGTTTATGTTCTACATTTGTATAGTCAATTAAACCATAACGTATTATGCCTGCTTTAAAACCCAAGCGGAACTATCCGATGATGGACATGACGGCGATGTGCGACGTGGCCTTCTTGCTTCT
>JBDHXS010000075.1:0-15360 GCA_039810845.1 Runella sp.
GGGCGACCCGTGGCGCCAATTGTCAGACAAATCAACAAAAGCCTGGAAAATAGAACGTTATCTCATACATGAGTACTCGTTTTTGCTATCATTATGACGATTGGAGTGCTATACACTTACTTCACAGGCAGTTACACTTTGTTAGGCTTTATCCCTACGGAATCACTCAAATCAAGCTATGGTTTTTTTATTGGCTCTATTTTTTCGGGAGTTGTTGGCACGGGGTTTTATCCTTTGATGGGCAACCGAGTATGGTGTCGGTTTGGGTGCCCATTAGCAGCTTATTTGGGTATTATTCAGAAATACAAATCACGTTTTAGAATTACCACCAACGGCGGACAGTGCATTTCATGCGGCAACTGTTCTACCTACTGCGAAATGGGCATAGACGTGCGGGCTTACGCCCAAAAAGGGCAAGACATAGTACGAGCATCGTGCGTGGGCTGTGGTGTCTGTTCGGCGGTATGTCCGAGAGGTGTTTTGAACTTAGAAAATGCCGAAACAGGTACTCGTATTATGATTGCTCCCGAGGTGTTGTTAGGGAACGGGATGGGGAAATAGGCAAAAAGATCATTGACTCACTCCCTGAGCCACTGAATAAAGTCCGTGACAGGTAATGGATGTACAACAGGCTTGAGTAAAGCCACAATTTGACCACGATGATAGGCTGCATGGTGGCTCAGGTGCGTCAAAATATCACCGATTGGAGTTTCGTAGGGAACTCCTTTGGTAGTTTGGTACTTGATGATTGTATCAAAATCGGCCTCATCCATATCTCTGACGTAGCTATCCCATTTTTGATAACTACGGTCAGCCGTTTCTTTGAGCCAAGATATAGGCAACAAATCCCATACTCCTACTACCAAATGGTCGTTAGCAACACGGGTAAACCATACCATCTGAGCATTGATGATATGGCTCATAAGCGAAACTGCTTTTTCGGGTGGCGTGTCGAGTTTTTCTAAAGCTTCGATGCATTGGAGATTAGCCCAGTATTCGTACTGGAGAAGGCGGATGTAGTAGGTTTTCATGGAGAGTTTATTCTTTTACCATTTGATTAAAGCAGAAGCCCAAGTAAAGCCACTACCAAAAGCAGCCAAACAGATAAGGTCACCTTCTTTGACACGGCCTTCTTCCCATGCTTCGGTCAATGCGATGGGTATAGAAGCAGCCGTTGTATTGCCATATTTATGAATATTGTTGACTACTTGCTCTTCCCGCAAACCCATTTGTTGGCGAATGTACTCGCTAATTCTGATATTGGCTTGGTGCGGAACTAACAAGGAAATATCTTCGGGCTGATAGCCATTGGCATCCAGTGCTTCTTTAATGGCTTCGGCAAATCGTACTACAGCATGTTTGAAAACAGCGTTTCCGTTCATTACCACCTCAAAACCGCCCTCGTCAAACATTTCTTTGGTAGCCGAGCGCGTCGGGCGGCTACTGCCTGGGTCTTTGACGTACAAATCTTCGGCAAAACGTCCATCAGCATGGAGGTGAGTAGAAAGTACACGGTGTGAGGCATCTTCGGTGGCTTCTACGACAGCAGCACCTGCACCGTCGCCAAAAATAACCGCTACGTTACGCCCTTTGTTACTTTTATCGGTCCAAGTAGATTGAATTTCGGCCCCTACCACCAAAATGGTTTTGTGAGTACCTGTTTTGATAAATTGATCTGCAATAGAAAGCGCATAAACAAAACCTGAACATTGCTCCCGAATATCAATGACGGGAATCCCAATCAAATCTAACTCACGCTGCATCAAAAAAGCTGACCCTGGAAAAAAATAATCAGGAGTAATAGTAGCATACACAATCATGTCTACATCAGCAGGTTGCAAACCCGCTCGTTCCAAGGCTTGGCGCGAAGCCGCCGTAGCCATGCTGGCATTGGTTTCTTTGCCGTAGGTAAAATAGCGCCGTTCCTTGATACCTGTCCGTTCCTGAATCCATTGATCAGAGGTATCTATTAATTTTGACAAATCGTCGTTGGTTACTATGTTTTCAGGTACATAATAACCCAAACCTGTAATTTTGGAATAAGGCATTTTAGAGGAAGTTAAAGGTTAGGAGTTTAGGGATTAGGGGCACAGTACACCCCTAACTTTCAGCTTTTTTAGCCCTCTTTCAACGTAAAAGTATAATCTTCCATGATCATGTTAGCCAATAACTTACTACAAGCGGTTTCGACGAGTTGTTGGGCTGCCGATTCAGAATCGGCGTCGAAACTCATGGTAATATGTTTGCCAATGCGAACATCAGATACGTCGTCAATGCCCAAATTATGAAGACCCAATTTGACAGCTTTGCCTTGAGGATCAAGAATTTCTTTTTGGGGCATGACGTTGATTTCGGCGATAAATTTCATAAAATTAAAGCCCCCCACCCCCAATGGGGGAGAATTTGAGTGTTAAGCCCCTTTTGGGGGTGGGGGGGCTATGAATGACAGTAAGATATAGAGTCCAACAATGAGCGGAACGGCTGCAAATTTCAACAAAAAGAGCAAAAGCACCGATAAACCAAGGAAAATATATTTGATTTGATTTTCTTTCCACCCAAAAGTTTTAAACTTAAACGCTAACAAAGGCACCTCCATAACGAGAAAAAACGACATTACAAGCGTATAAGTCACCAAAACAGATTGATTAACGATAAACGATTCATATTCGGGATGGGTACGAAGAATAAAAGGCAAAGAAGCCACCAAAATGGCGTTGGCAGGAGTTGGTACACCAATAAATGAGTCTGATTGACGGGTGTCAATATTGAATTTCGCCAAACGCAATGCCGAGAAAACGGTTAATATAAAGGCACTAAATGAAATAAGAAGGCTTCCTACATCAATAGTAGTAGTGGTGCGTTCTAAATATTGAAAGATAATCATGGAAGGTAATACACCAAAGGTCACGACATCGGCCAATGAATCCAGTTCTTTGCCAATAGGGGAAGATTGGTTCAGTAATCTCGCTACAAAACCGTCCAAAAAATCCAGCACTGCGGCTACAAAAATTAAGCCTCCAGACAGCAGCAAGTCACCTCTAAAACTCAAAACAATGCCCAAGCATCCGCAAAGCAGATTACCGCAAGTCATTAAGTTGGGAATGGTGAAAAGACGCATAGTTATATGGTACGGGAATCCTGCCCGTCATAGATAGTTATAGGTTGAGTGTTCAGTTTAAAAATGGGTTAGAACGACGCTCTCGGCCAATGGTAGTGGGTTCCATGTGTCCCGCATATACTTGGTAATCATCTTCTAACGTCATAAATTTGGTTTCAATACTGCGAATAAGTGCCGCATGGTCACAAAGCGGGAAGTCAGTTCTCCCTACGCTTCCTCTAAAAAGCACATCGCCACCGATAACAAAACGTTGGGGATGATTGATAAACGCTACATGGCCAGGTGCATGACCTGGAACAAAAACAATATCTAAACTAGAATTGCCAAATTTGATTATGTCACCTTCATCAATAAACACATCGGCTTCGACGGGCTCGTAGCCTTGAATCCCCCATAGTTTACAACGACTTTCTACAGATGCCAGCACAGGAAGTTCATTTTTGTGCATATACATTTTTACCCCATATTTACGCTTCACAAAAGCACTGCCAAATACGTGGTCTAAATGGGTGTGCGTTTGGAGTAGGGCTGTTACTTTTAAGCCTTTTTCTTGTACGAAACGAGCCAATGTCTCTTTCTCTGATTGCATCAGGCAGCCTGGATCTATCACCACTGCCTCTTTTGTTTCGTCGTAAAGAATGTAGGTGTTTTCTGCAAAGGGAGAGAAAACAAACGAATGTATCTGAATCATCATAACACTATTATCTGCCGCTAAGTTAATAAAGTATTCTGTAACCAACCATAACCAACCAATCATGTCTGACGAATCAAGCCCTAAAAAACCATTTATAGACCAGCATATTGGCGATTACTATCTTGAAGGGCCAAAAAGCCGTCGTTTCGAGTTTTTATTTGTACTGGAAGTATTCTGGGAATTTGTAAAGGGGCTCCGGGCATTACATTTTGTAGGACCTTGTGTCACGGTATTTGGCTCCGCGCGTTTCAAAGAAGGAAGTGTATATTACGAACAGGCACGAGAATTGGGAAAGCGTGTTTCATTGGATTTGGGGTTAACAGTTATGACTGGAGGTGGCCCAGGTATTATGGAAGCAGCCAATCGTGGGGCGTTTGAGGCAGGGGGGCGGTCGGTAGGCTGTAACATCATTTTGCCACACGAACAAAATGAAAATCCTTACATGCACAAATGGGTGAAAATGAAGTATTTCTTTATCCGTAAAGTACTGTTGGTCAAATACTCTTATGCCTTTGTGATTATGCCGGGTGGCGTCGGAACAATGGACGAACTCTTTGAAACACTCACGCTTATCCAAACGGGTTCCATTCATCATTTTCCAATGGTACTCATAGGCAAATCCTACTATGAACCTTTGATTAGGATGCTGGAAAAGATGGTCGAGAATGGTACTATTTCACCACAGGATTTAGATTTATTGAAAATCACGGATGATTTAGACGAAGCCATATTGCACATTCGACAATATCTGACTATCAACTTTAAAATCCAAAAACGCCGTAAACCTATTTGGTGGCTATTGGAAAGATCATAGCGAAGCGGTTCATTGGTAGATTAGCTGCGCTTCAGCAACAAATTTATACGCCTCAAAAAACACATTTTGAGCTACTTATGATTATAAGTTAGCTTTGTTTTTATCATATAGCAACTTGATTTGTAAAGCTAATGAACCCTACCAGAACCAGTTCCTTAACACAACTTCGTGATTTGGCCAGTCGAATGCCTGATACACTGACCGATGCAGACAAGGCCCTATTAAATGACATTTACTTTGAATCGGTGGAGGATTTAGATACCCCAAAATCGATATTTACTTATACCTTAACTAAGGCTATGCGAAAGCATTTTGTAGATGGACAAGCACAGGAACACATCTATTTACAACGTTTCGAAATTCCACAGATTCGCTTATTTGAGCTATTAATTCAACAGTTTCCGTTGGCTAACTTAAGTCAACATTGTACCAATACGCTTCTCATTGACGCACTTGCGCAACATACCCATCCTGTTTTGATGGACATAGGTATCGGTACGGGCTTTCAAGTAGCAAACATCATTGAAGGTATATCAAAAAAAGTAGAGAATACTGTACAACACTTAACGATTATCGGTATTGAGCCTTTTGCTGATGCCATGACTACTGCCCAAGAAAATATAAAGAGAGTGAGTAAAAATGCTACTTTCACCGTTGATTTGGTAACAAAAGTGGCTTTTATTGAGCAATTTTCACTGGATGATTTACAAGAACTACTTCCTGTAAACCACGATGGAGTTTATGTGAATGCTTCTTTCGCATTACACCATATTCAGCAAAAATTGCAGCGTAAAACTGTTTTTGAAATGCTGAAAGCATTAAAAGTAAAAGCTTTTGTTTTGAGTGAACCCAACTCAGATCACTACGACCCCGTTTATCCAAAACGCTTTCAAAATTGCGTGCATCACTACGGAATTCTATTTCAAATTATTGATACATTACCAATTACAACCACTGAAAAGGCAGCCTTAAAACTCTTTTTCAGCCGTGAAATAGACGATGTACTGGGCTATCCTGAAGCGATTCGGGTTGAAAAACACTATTCAACTGAGCAGTGGATTAAGTTGTTTGCTGAAACAGGCTTTCAGCTTCGAAAACGCACTGCCCGCTTTGAATATACCCAGCTAAACAACACCCATTTACAAACAGACCTTCCCAACCGTTATGCAACTGTTTTTGAAGGCGAAGAAATAACTAGCCTTTTTTGGGCTATCTAAACAAAGAACTTTTCCCTAAACTTTTAAAATTTCAAGCCATGAATTCAATTGTACAATTGGTGGAGCACTGCCATATCGGGACAACTTTTGCCTCTGTTGAACAAACCCTTCTAACAGATAAATATCCAAATGAGCCCATCCGATTACATTGTAATGAAACTCCCTTCGACTTACCAGAAGAGTTGAAACAACAACTGACTCTTAAAATGGCAGATATGGCTTGGAACCGCTACCCAGATTTTCATAATATCGAACTAACTACACTAATTGCTGAAAATGTAGGTGTTCAATTTGAAAATATCTTATTGGGCAATGGCTCATCACAATTGATTCAACAGATTGTCAATTGCTGCTCTAAATTTCTTTCGACTGCGGTAATTGAGCAGCCGACATTTACATTTTATCATCAAGTTTGTCAAAACGAGCGGATACCTTATCAAGAATGGGCTTTGACAGAAAATGGCTTTTATGATCTTGAGACTTTCCCAACAGTTACTGAACCAGCTCTTGTCATTTTGACATCGCCAAACAATCCTACTGGAACAACCTTACCCTTGAATCTTCTGGAAACTTTACTAAACCAGCATCCACAGTGCATTTTTGTTGTTGACGAAGCATATGGTGAATTTGGTGGAGAGTCAGCTGTTGAACTGGTGAAGAAGTATCCTAACTTATTGGTTCTCAAAACCCTCTCAAAAGGGTATAGTTTACCTAGTATCCGATTCGGCTATATAGTTGGGGATGCTATGCTAATCCAATTGCTCAAGAAATATATCATTCCTTTTACAATCAATATCTTTACGGAACTTGTTGTTCGCGAATTGTTGACTAATCCAGTTTTTACCCAGGCTTTGCGATTGCACCAAGAACGCATCAAGAACCTACGTGATTTTGTTTATCACCTCTTAGATGAAATGAGTAGCCATGACCAATTCAGAGTTCAGCCATCTGCTGCTAATTTTTTATTGTTACGCTTCCAGAATAGGGAGTTGCTAAATCAAATAAAACAAACACTCATTTCGCGTAATATTCTGGTAAGTTATCCCATACCACAGAGCCTTCGACTAACGATTGGGACCGAAGCACAAATGCATCAAGTCTTACACATTCTAAGACAAGCCTTAATGCAGCATCACACAGGGGTGTTGAGTTTAGAGCCTATACGTTTTATAAATGGTATCAATTACCTTTCACAAGCTTCCTAAGCTTTCCTGAATCACCAAATATTTTCTAAATCTTTAGGCACGTATGTGTGATTACGCTCGGCATATACACTCTTGGTGTCAGGACGTTTTACGCCCATTGGATTTTTGCTACTCAATCGATATAGCATCGCAATAGGCCATAAGAAAATATAAAACATAATGGTAAGAATAACCCGTGAGTTAAACCAGCCAAGTCCTTCGGCAATTTTAAACCACACTTTTACCAAATAATCGCCAAAAATGGGAACAAATACACACAATACGCCTACCAGTCCTGCTGCATAGAGAAGATAAGTGGAGGCAGATTTGAAGATAAATGAGAACACTACCAGTCCAGTGACAATCACCAACTGGGCTTTACTTTTTTCAGCTTCAGACATTTTAAGAAAATTTACTCATTATCCGTTATCCGCATCTGATTCCAAAATTTCGGATAACAGATAGCCTGTAACGGATAACGATCAATTAAAATAATGTATAAATAAATGGTGCTACGGCAGACCCACCACCAATAACGATGATGATGCCAATCAATAATAGAAGAATAATCATCGGTGCCAACCACCATTTTTTTCGCTCGCTTAGAAAGGAAAATAAGTCTTTTAGAAAATCCATTTTAAATTGTGTTTTGGAATTACAAAATTATAAACTTATGAGATGTAAACAATCTAAAATACTTAAAAACGCGTTTTCAGTACTTTATGAGTTAGAATAAAGTCGGCCAGATTGTTGGCAAATATCTTACTTCCCTTGTCAGTAAAATGGCAAATATCAACAAAATACTGACCTTTTTTGGGCATGACACTGTCCATATCAAAGTAACTAACTCCTTGATTCAAAGAGGATAGTTGCTGCATCATAGCTCGATGTGCCAGAATACCTTTTTCTACATTAGGGGCAGTACCCCATGTAGCAATAGGAGACGAAAGAAAGAAAGGGGTGAAGTCCCATTCATTGTCCCGAAACCCCGATTTACGCCAACGGTCAGGGATATAATAAGTAAAATTAACCATCAATAATGGTTCATCACGTTTTTGAGCAACAGCAATAATTTTTGCTAAATTTTCTTTATAAATCGCCGCAGTTTTGATATTTCCACCTTCGCTATAATAAACTGGGTCAGGAGCATCATTCATAAAATAGCGATTTCCTACCAATGCTGAAAAATAGTTACTAATCAGATTAATAACGAAGGGAAAAACAGTATAGCGCATTTCAGGATGCTGTTTAATCAAATCTATATCATGATACCAGCGAATATGTGTATAGTCATTACGAAAAAATTTATTGGGTACATTATTAAACCGAGTCTCATTGATACCTTCATAGTAAATCACCAAGTCAAAACGTTTGTTGGAAAGCGATTGATATTTGTAGAGGTTATCAACAGTCGTATGCCCCAAATTAGCTAAGTTAAAATAACGTACTTTATCAGTTTTGAGTGCTATCTTCAACGAATCTCGTAAATTCTTTGCGACTTTACTCCTCCACTCATCAGCTACCACCGAACCGCCTAAAATTAGAATATCTAAAGAGTCATTAGTAGGAGAGATATGAGCATTTTCTACCAATTTAAGTTCGGGATAAAACCGTTGCTTAATTGCTAAATCAGGTCGTCCAAATGGGATTTTTTTTGTAGCCCATAAAGTAAGGCGAAAAGTTAACTCGCAGAATACCAACATCATAGCAATTGTAATGGCTATAAATAGCCACCATTGCTTGTTATTTTTTTTCATAATGAAGGTTTTATGACTTTGTAAAGTTGAGTGGATATTAACTCATTAACTTTAGCACTAGCGTGTCCATCATTTTTACCTACAATCCGTTCTTTGGCTGGGATACTACCGAGATGGTCGCTTAAACGAACTACAGGTATCTTTTGATTCATAAAAAAGTCTTCAATGGGTTTTGTATAACCATTGCTCTTCTCCATATTTTGTAAAAAGGGCACCATCACTACATACATTGGTGCATTGTTTTGGCGGGCATAATCCACAATTTTCTGCAAATCGCGCAAATGTGGATTCAAAATCGTGGTATCTGTATAAGATTTTTGAACAAAATCAGTGATAGAGGCGGGTGGCATGTGTGGATATTGCCAATAAATATAATTAGGAAAGTAAAACCGCATCACCAACGAGCCTACACCTGGCATTTTGATGTCGTCATACGGCTGAAACTGTGTCAGCGTTAGCTTGGCATCACGAGCTGCTTTTTCGATGTCATTCGGGAAATACTCCAACACTAGTACATCTGGTTTGATGGAAAATTTCTGCAATCGCTGAAACTCATCGCGCGTGTCTGAACCCGAAACGCCCAGATTATAAACTGCAAATTTATCAGCCCCCAGTTTTTGTTCTAACTGGTCAGAAAACCGGTCTTCTGTGTTTTCTAAACCGTGGCCTGCCGCAAACGAATCGCCCAAGACCAATACTTTTTTCTTTTTTTCAGCATCGGTTTTGGGGAAGTCACGGTAGCCTTCTGAGGTAATAGGTTTCCAGTATTTAGCAAACCAAATCTGCGAAGCTTTGCTTAAATCTCCTTCATGGCTTTGAGAAATAAACATAAAAGTAATTTCCAATAAACCCACCAACCATACCACCATAATTGCAAGTGTTGCCAGATTAGCAATGAGCTTATTACCTTTAGGGTTTTTAATAACTCCGTAATAAAACATTCTGAGCAGCTCTACCAAGACCAACAACAACGTCATGGCTTTAGCAAGACGCACGTAGAAATTATCCACTAAACCCGCATAAGGATAGTCAAACTTGATGCTCCACTTGTCAGGGAAAAACAAAAAGACAAAAGGAACACCAAGTAATAATAATCTAAAGACGGAGGTAATGAGCTTTGAAGTCATTTTTAGTCAAGAACAAACTCTTCTTTCCAGTTATCAGTATCTTGCCATTCAGGCTGTTGACGTTTATCAAATACATAATTACCTACCACAAGGTAGTCCATCTCAGTGCGCATAAAACAGCGATAGGCATCGTTTGGCGTACTTACGATAGGTTCCCCACGGACGTTAAAGCTGGTATTGACGATTACACCATAACCCGTCAGCTTTTCAAAATCACTAATGAGTTGATAATAACGTGGATTGGTTTGTTTATGAACTGTTTGGATCCGTGCAGAGAAATCAATGTGTGTAATTGAAGGCAAATCCGAACGTAGATAGTACAATTTATTGCGGAGGTCAAAGCCATCAAAATCTTTAGGCAAAGGCTTCCGGCGAGATTCTTTGACAGGATGTACCAACAACATATAAGGTGAAATACCGTCATAGTCAAAATATTCGCCTACTTTTTCAGCCAACACTGAAGGGGCAAACGGACGGAATGACTCGCGGTATTTAATTTTCACATTGAGTTTTTTCTGCATTTCTGCATTACGCGGATCGCCCAAAATACTGCGAGCCCCTAACGCACGTGGCCCAAACTCCATGCGTCCTTGCACCCAATCTACTACGTTTCCATCGGCTAAGATTTGTGCAACTTCCTTCGTTAGTTCTTCAAAGTTATCGAATTTCTTAAAAGCGGCCTTGTACTTTTTAGAGACAAGTTCTACATCCAAATCCGAAAAAGTAGGACCTAAATAAGAACCACTCATAGCATCTTGGGTATAGTTGATAACCCGTTTTTGGTCAAAATAAATATAATATGCCGTCAACGCCGCACCTAACGCCCCCCCCGCATCACCTGCGGCAGGTTGAATAAATACTTCTTTGAAAACGTTGGCCTTTTGTAATTTTCCGTTAGATACACAGTTGAGAGCCACCCCACCTGCCAAACATAAATAATCGGCACCCGTGAGGCGTTTGGCTTCTTTAGCCATTTTTACCACCACTTCTTCGGTTACTCTCTGAATGGCCAATCCCAAGTTACAGTGGTGTGCTTCTAATGGGTCTTCGGGTTTGCGGGTTTTCATGCCAAACATACGTTCCCATTCACCTTCATTCACCATTTTTAGGCCAGTGGCGTAGTCAAAGTATTTTTGGTCTAACCAAATAGAACCATCTTCTTTAACCTCTATCAGTTCTTTTTTAATGGTCTCAACGTATTTGTCCACTTCGGGAGAAGAAGGATTGCCATAAGGGGCTAAACCCATCAGTTTGTACTCACCCGAGTTGACTTTGAAGCCCAGAAAATACGTAAAAGCAGAATACAAAAGCCCCAACGAATGTGGAAAACGGAGTTCCTTTAAAATCGTAACTTTATTTCCTTCGCCTGAGCAAATCGAGGCCGTAGCCCATTCGCCTACGCCATCAATCGTTAAAATCGCAGCTTTTTCATAAGGAGAAGGATAAAAAGCACTTGCAGCATGAGAAAGGTGGTGTTCAGGAAAAAGAATTTTAATGGGCTTTTTCTTGTCATAACCAATTTTCTCCAACTCTTCATTTATGAGACGTTTGAGAAACATTTTTTCTTTAATCCACACTGGAATTGCCGTAATAAAAGAACGTAATCCCTTAGGAGCGAAGGTATAGTAAGTTTCTAGTAAGCGTTCAAATTTTAGAAGTGGCTTATCGTAAAACACAATGGCATCCAGCTCATTGATTGTAGTACCGCCATACTCTAAGCAATATTTAACTGCGTTAGATGGGAAGTTAGGATCATGTTTTTTGCGGGTAAAACGCTCTTCCTGTGCGGCTGCCACTATTTCTCCGTTGTCAATTAACGCAGCAGCGGAGTCGTGATAAAATGCAGAAATTCCAAGTATCTTCATTCAGAACTGATTATATGGAACAGCAAAACTACGCAGGAAAGCCTGATTTTTCAAAAATTAAGGGAAAGGTTATTTAAAGGTATGGCCTGAACTTTTACTTTTGTACAAATTAAACAACCTCAAAGAATTGAAAATAGCTGCTATAGATATAGGTTCAAACGCTGCTCGTTTGCAAATTTCATCTGTCTTGCACGATGGTGATTTTACCAGTTTTAAAAAAGTGGAATACGTACGTTTCCCACTACGATTAGGACACGATGTATTTAATTTTGGCAACATTACTCCCGAAAGCGAAGCTCGCACGATCAAATTGATGGAATGCTATAGGCTTCTGATGGAACTGCACGAGGTTGAAGGTTATATGGCCTGTGCTACCTCGGCCATGCGCGAATCGGCCAATGGTGACGAGATAGTAGAGCGTATAGCGCAATCTACTGGAATCAAAATTCACGTGATTGATGGAGCCAGAGAGGCACAACTGATCAATAATGTGGTGGTACAAGCACTGGAAGACGGGCAATATTTGCACATTGACGTAGGAGGCGGAAGTACCGAACTCAATCTGTATTTTAATCGGCAAAAAATTGCTTCTAAATCTTTTAAAATCGGTTCGGTTCGGTTGCTCGAAGGCAAAGAAAGTAAAGGGGCATGGCAAAAAATGGAGAAATGGATTGAAGAAAACATTGATAGCATGGAGCCAATTGTAGCCGTAGGTACGGGGGGGAATATTTCCAAACTCTTCAACTTAGTTTCCAAAACTTCGGAGAATTCCACTTCATTGGCTGAATTACAACGAATGCGTGATTACATTGCTTCTTTTAGCCAAGAAGAACGCGTGCATAAATTACGCCTCAACGCTGACCGCGCCGACGTGATTGTACCCGCTTCCGATATTTATATTTCGGTCATGAAATGGGTGGGGGCTGATAAAATTTTAGTTCCAGATTTAGGGCTAAAAGACGGCATTATCCAATTGGTGTATGAGAAAATCACAAATAAGAAAGCCATTTGATTTCCTTGTGGGTAGCCTTGTACTGCCCATACCAGCGGCATAGTGGATACAAGGCTACCACTACTCCCAACCACACCATATAAACAATTTCTAATTCTATCCCTGAATTGGGCGGACGCCCAAAGCTAAAGGTGCCGATGGGTATATCCTTCCAGCTGAAGCCCTGCAAAAATAGCATTCCAAACATCAGGCTATGAATCAGATACCAATGAATAAGGTAGTAAAACATCGGAACTTTGCCGTAAGTTGCCAGTAAATTAGTAAACCAAGTTGGTTTGGCATCTGCCATAGCCAGCAGCACAAACATGATTCCAAGCATCAGCAAGGTGTACAACAATGAAGGTGGGTATTTGAAAACATTGATAAAAGAAAGAAAAGTAAATAAGTCTGTTTTCTGTACTGCCCAAGGAAACGGATCACCGTAAAAATTAATAAACCGAACAACTAAAAAAAGCCCCAAAGTAACAAAAGCCGACCGCCAAAGATTTTTTCTGCGAATCATGGCAGGCTGTTCAAACACACGTCCAAAGGCAAATCCTGACAATAAAATCCCCAACCACGGAATAAACGGATACAACGTAGCTAAGGTAAAATTGGGAGTGAGCGTAAAAACGTTGCTACGAAACAAAAACGACCAGCCCACTGCAAGTACTGTATCTTTGGGGATGGGTACCAACAAAGTGAGTCCATGCAAAAAGATAATACTCACTCCGATGATTCCAATAACTTTTGAGGGGATTTTCAATAGAAAAGATAGTGTCACAAACCCTAAGCCAATGGCAAAAATGACTTGCAACATAATAGTTCGGAAATGAATATCGAACCAAAAAGCAAAATTGATAATCGTGACTTCCAACAACATCAGCCATAATCCTCTTGTCAACAGAAAATTTTTGGTTTGAGCCAAGTTCTTTTGGCTTCTAAAGGTGAGATAGGCCGATGCTCCCGACAAAAATACAAAGCTAGGCGCACACAGATGGGTAATCCAACGGGTCATAAATAAAGCTCCCGTAGTGGTTCTGAGATCAGTAGGATCTTGGGTTAAAGCAGTCGTATGCATCAAATCACGGACGTGGTCTAAGGCCATGACAATCATCACGATACCTCTCACAACATCAATAGTGTGAAGTCTTTTCATATAGTTTGTAATACCAGTTCGGCTTATAAAAGCTTAAAGATAAACAAAAGATGTTTTGCTCTATTTTTAGATTATTTTTTCGTTAAAGATGATCCAAATTTTCAGTTCCCAAATATTTACTCTAATTTTACACGGCAAATAACGAATCGTTCATTTGCTATGCTTTCAGACACATCAAAGTTTCTTTACGAAGCCCTCACTTACGACGACGTACTGCTCGTCCCCGCCTACTCCGAAGTTTTGCCGCGCGATACCAACACGCAAACTCAGCTTACCCGCAACATTCGTCTGAATGTACCCTTACTGTCTGCCGCAATGGATACCGTGACCGAATATGAACTCGCTATTGCGATGGCACAAGAAGGAGGTATCGGTATCATCCACAAAAATATGTCCGTAGAAGAGCAAGCGGCACAAGTTCGCAAAGTGAAGCGTTCGGAAAGTGGTATGATTGTAGATCCCATTACGCTTAACGAAGATGCAACCCTCCGCGATGCCCACCGCATCATGTCTGAATTCAAAATTGGGGGAATTCCTGTGGTGGACAAAGCCAGCAAGCTGATTGGGATTGTTACCAATCGTGACTTGCGTTTTCAGAAAGACCTAACCAAAGCAGTAGTGGAGATTATGACCAAAGAAAATCTCATTACTGCACGCGAGGGAATTAATCTTGAAGAAGCCGAGAGTATTTTACAAGAATACAAAATTGAGAAACTACCAGTGGTGGACAAGGACTACAAATTAGTAGGGTTGGTCACTTACCGAGATATTATCAAGCGCAAAGATCGCCCCAATGCCTGTAAAGACTCCATTGGTCGTTTACGCGTAGGAGCAGCCGTGGGTGTAACACCCGATCTTATTCGACGTGTAGAAGCCCTGATTAAAGCAGGAGTAGATGTAGTAAGTATTGATACGTCTCATGGTCATTCATTGGGCGTAATCGAAGCATTGAAAGGCGTAAAAAGTCAATTTCCGAATTTAGATGTGTTGGTAGGAAACATTGCCACTGGCGAAGCCGCCACAGCCCTTGCGGCAGCAGGTGCTGATGGTGTAAAAGTAGGCGTTGGCCCTGGAAGTATCTGTACTACGCGTATCATTGCGGGTATCGGTATGCCACAGCTATCAGCAGTTTATGAATCTGCCAAAGCGCTTCAAGGTACAGGCATCCCCGTTATCGCCGATGGTGGTATTCGTTACTCTGGCGATGTGGTCAAAGCCATTGCAGCAGGAGCCCACACTGTGATGATTGGCTCACTTTTAGCAGGAACCGACGAAGCCCCGGGGGAAGAAATCCTGTATGAAGGACGTCGTTTTAAATCTTACCGCGGAATGGGTTCGGTAGAAGCAATGGAAGATGGCTCCAAAGACCGTTATTTTCAGGATGCCGAAGACGACATCAAAAAACTTGTTCCCGAAGGAATCGTAGTACGTGTA
>JBDHXS010000076.1:0-15321 GCA_039810845.1 Runella sp.
CAAGTGAAAATGTTGAATAATATCCCATTTTTGAGAGGTACGTCAGTTTGGGCTTTGATGGATTTTCGCTCTCCTCTAAGACTTCTACCTATCAAACAAGATTTTTTCAACAGAAAAGGGGTAGTCTCTGATAAAGGAATTAAGAAAATGGCCTTTTTTACGCTTAAAAATTGGTACCAAACTAAATAAGAAATAATGAAAATAATAGACCTTTCTGTCACTATTTCAGAAAAAATAAAAGAGCCACTTCCGACCAAAATCGTCTATGAAGATCATAAAGAAGGGGCAAAAAAAATGGGTGGAAAACTCTTTGAAGGCTTGACTGATGTGTTTATTGATGGAAACGGCCCTGCGGGTGAGTTTCTGACCGTTACGAGTCACTGTGGTACACACGTCGATGCACCTTACCATTATTTTCCGACTTCGGAAGGAAAACCCTCGCGCACGATTGATGAAATGCCTTTAGAATGGTTTTTTCAAGATGGCGTTGTGCTTGATTTTACCGATAAACCCGATGGCTATATGTTTGAGCCAGAGGATTTACAGGAAAAATTGGATGCTATTGGCTATAAGCTAAAACCATTGGATATTGTGCTAATTCGTTGCGATGCCGACAAACGTATTCATGATGACGATTTCGTGAAAATTCACGTAGGAGCATCGGCAAAAGCCACACATTGGCTCATTGACCAGGGTATCAAAGTAATGGGAACTGATGGCTGGGGTTGGGATATTCCGTTGCATATTCAAGCAGCAGATTTCAGAGAAAATCCTCGTCCAGGCATTATCTGGCAAGCACATTATGTAGGCATCGAAAAAGAATATTGTCAAATCGAAAAACTGGCCAATCTTGACCAATTACCGCCGTTTGGCTTCAAAGTAGCTTGTTTTCCAGCCAAAATCGAAAAAGCCAGTGCAGGCTGGACGAGGGCGGTAGCGATAATCTCTTAAAACTCAACTCTCATCTTCTCTCAAAATGGTACTCGAACTCGCAAGAATTGACATTAAAGAAAACACCAATCAAGAATTTGAGTCTGCCTTGGAAATTGCCAAAGGAGTGATTTCTCAATCAAAAGGTTTTCAAAAAATAAGCGTGAAAAAATGTATCGAGCAAGCGAATCGCTACATTTTATTGATTGAGTGGGATACCCTCGAAGACCACACCGTTGGTTTCCGAGAGTCTGACCTTTTCAAAGAATGGCGAGCATTAATCGGCCCATTTTTCTTAGAACCACCTTTGGTACAACACTATATTTGATTGACGAATGAATGAATGACGATTTACGAATGTTTGTTCGTAGTTCTGAATTAATAATCGTAAATCGAATCAATCGTAAAATCCTAAATCTAAAATACTATGACAAAAAAAATATTGGTAGTCGGAGCGGGCATTGGAGGTCAGTCGGTGGCGATTGGCCTGAAAAAAGCTGGTTTTGAAGTAGATGTTGTCGAAATTCATAAAGAATTTAACGTTTACGGGGTTGGCATTATTCAGCAGGCCAACGCCCTTCGCGCGTTAGATGCCATCGGAGTAGCCGACGAAGCCATGCGGAGAGGCTCACCTTACGGAAAAGTAAAACTTTGTTTGCCACATGGTGCTCAGATTGGTGAAGCAGGAACACCACCTATTGGTCGTTTCCCGAGTCATAACGGTATTTCACGGAGAATTTTACACGACGTGCTTTTTGAAGAAGCTCAAAAGGTGGGCTTGAAATACCGCATGGGAGTAACTGTCGAGTCCATTGATAATCAGCCTGATGTAGCCAATGTAACTTTCTCAGATGGTACTTCGGGTAGTTATGATGTTGTCATTGCCGCCGACGGAGTCAACTCAAAAGTACGCAAGCTCATTTTTGGAGAGTTCAAATCCACTTACGTGGGTCTTTCGGTTTGGCGATACGCTTTCAAACGCCCTGCGAGCTTAGATACGGGCTATATTTTCTTCAATAAAAAACACAAGCTGGGCGTCATTCCGATGACGGCGGATGAGTGTTATATTTTCCTTAATTCGGCTGAGGGCGATAACCCAATGATTCCAGAAGATCAGTTGGTTAATAAGCTAAAAGCATATATGTCGGCTTATCCGATTCCGATGGTGCAGGAACTCATTCCCCAAGTTACGGATGCAAAATTAGTCAATTATCGCACGCTTGAGACCCTAAAAATGCCTGCGCCTTGGTACAAAAACCGAGTGGTTGTGTTGGGAGATGCCGCACATACGACGATTCCTCAGTTGGGGTCGGGAGCAGCATTGGCCATCGAAGATGCTGTAGTTTTGATTGAAGAATTGCAAAAGGAAGGTACGGTCGAAGAAATCTTTGAACGATACATGACCCGCCGCTATAATCGTTGTAAAATGGTGGTAGATGTTTCGGAGACGCTCGGTGCTTGGGAACTGCTCGAGTACAACGACCAACCTTTGCCCGAAGGAGCTAACATGGGGATGCTGATGGGCAAAACGGGTATGGCATTGACCGAGGAGATATAGCCCCCTTGCCCCCAGAGGGGGAATCTTAATATAGTTTTAATTTAAAAAAAACAACAAAATAAAGTCCCCTCTGGGGATTTAGGGGCTTATGAAACTCGTAACATTTTTAGATAAAAACCAAGAAAGCCGCATTGGTTGGCTCGTGGAAGAAAGTGTCGTAGATATGCGTTTGGCAAGCGAAAAATTGCCGACCGATATGCTCACTTTTATTGATAATCACGAAACCTTTTTCGAGACTATCAAAGCTTTGGGCGAAGTGGAGCCGCATTATTCTTTAGCAGAGGTAAAACTTTTGGCACCGTTGCCCAATCCACGTAGTTTTCGGGATTACATCGGTTTTGAGATGCACATGCAAAATGCCTCTCGTTCATTCGGTCATAAAATTGGCCCTGCTTGGTACGATATGCCGATTTTTTATTTCACCAATCACCAAGCCATTTATGGCCCTGAGGCCGAAATCAAGCGACCAACCAAGGAGACAAAGCTCGATATTGAGTTAGAATTAGCATGTATAATTGGTAAAAAAGGGAAAGATATAAAGGCTGAAGAAGCCCAACCTTATATTTTTGGATATACGATTTTTAACGACTGGACAGCTCGTGCGATTCAAAAAGTTGAAATGGAAATTCCATTGGGGCCGCATAAAGGTAAAGATTTTGCCAATGCGATTGGCCCTTGTATCGTAACTGCCGACGAAATGGAGCAGTACCGAGTGCCTTTTGATCCTACGGTTTTTCAGGAACCCATCAGTGTGCCTAAGGTGGCAGGCGATAGACTAAACCTGAAAATGACTTCTCGTATCAACGGTCAGACGGTGTGTGAGGGAAATTACAAAACATCGTACTACAATTTCGAGCAGATGATTGAGCGAGCTTCCGAAAATAATGTTACCCTTATGCCAGGCGATATTCTTGGCTCAGGAACGCTCGGTTGGGGTAGTTTGATTGAAAATAACTTTACGGTTCATCGCCCTTTGGAGCCAGGCGATGTGGTTGAGTTAGAGGTGGAAGGAATTGGCATTTTGAGGAACAAGGTAGTGTCTTAATGACAAAAAATATCGGCATGAAGGTGTCTATCGTTCCAATATTAAAGCCAGCCAACTCGGTTGATTTTCATTTTGAAAGTATTGAATGGTTGCCTTTATTTTCGGGCGTTCATCATGAGTTGTTTCATATCAATCGCCTTGAAGATTATCGCAATAAGCTAAAGTTTCCGCTCCCACCTCACCGCAAAACGGTGTATGACTTTGTGTTTTTAAAAAGGGGTTTTTCAAAACGCAGCAAGGGTCTCAATCACTACACGTTTGGTGCGGGGGAGTTTTTTTTCTTACCTCCCTATCAAATTACCACCCACGAGTTTATGAGTGCGGATGTGGAGTGGTACTTTTGTCATTTCGACACGCAAATCTTTCGCACAGGGCTTTTCCAAGTGTCTTTGGATAGCTTCTCATTTCTTCAGTTTTTGGCTCATCCCCTAATAAAACTCTCTCCAACCGTTCAAAAACCTATTTTGAATAGTTTAGAACGTATGTATGAATTATACCTTCAAGCCCAAAAAAGCGATCTGGAATTAATTGTTTTTTATTTATTATCGTTGCTTTCTGAAGTAAAAAAATGCGTGAGTAGTGAAGCGAAAAATGGGCAAAGCAATTCGGCTTTACATATAACCCAACAGTTTAAAAATGCCTTGGTTCAGGAAATTTACCGAAAGCAGTCAATTGTTGAATATGCTGATTTACTGAATATTACTCCTAATCACCTAAATAAGTGCGTGAAGGCTTGTACGCATAAAACAGCTCAAGATTTATTGAACGAAATGCTCATTTTGGAAGCAAAGTCGTTGTTAAAATATTCTAATCTTCAGATTGCTGAAATCGCTGTAAAACTCTGTAACCAAACTCCCAGTAACTTTGCTCGCTTCTTTAAGTCACAGACAGGGCTATCGCCTACACAATATTTGCAGATAGATTGATTTTGAATAGAAATGGCGTTTTTTTGATTCACAAAGTATATTTTCTGTGTCTTAGTTTTGTTATATAATTTATGTAAATATTTAAAAGCTCATTTGTGAGGTTTTTTGCTTAAAAAAAGTTGACAGCGTCTGCCAACGCTATCAACCCAAAGATTCGCTAATCTGTGATATTAACAAAACCCATTCAAAACAATGAAAAAAAATGTACTTCCGAAAGGAATTTGGGCACTTTTTGTGCTTGCAGTATGCAGTATCTCTGCTTTTGCGCAATCAAACAAGATTTCGGGTAAAATCACCGACGCGAAGGGCGAAGCCTTAGCGGGTGCTTCGGTTATTATCAAAGGTACTACCAAAGGCACCTCGGCAGATAAGACAGGGGCATTTACCATTGACAACGTTGAAAATGGCTCTTATACGCTCGTGGCGTCGTTTATTGGCTATCAAAACAAAGAAGTTAGCGCTTCGGTGCCACAATCGGGTAGTTTAACAATAGCCTTACAAGACGATGCCGCCGCTCTCGATGAGGTTGTAGTAACAGGGGTGTTTGACAAAAGGACTCGTTTAGAGTCATCAGTAGCTATTTCTACCCTCAATGCCAAGCAATTAGAACGCATTGTTCCGAATAGTGGGATTGATATGTTGAGGAATATTCCAGGCGTTTATGTAAACTCCGCCAAAGGCGAAGTCAGCGGTTCTTTGCAAACACGTGGTTTGACCGTTGGTGGTGTTTTTTTCTATGTTTCGATGCAAGAAGATGGCTCACCAATCATGGCGGCACAAGGAAATTCTTTGACAAACCCTAACTACAAGCCCGATGGTTTCCTTCGTGCGGATGTCAATATCAATCGTATCGAAGCAGTGAGAGGTGGTACTGCCTCAATTTTGGGTGCTAATGCCCCAGGAGGAATTTTCAATTACGTATCTCGCACAGGTGGGCAGACCTTTGCTGGCGAAGCACGTGTAAGAGTTGGTTTAGAAGGGAATGGTCAAAATCCTTATTATCGAGCAGAATTTAATGTGGGTGGACCACTTTCAAAAGATAAATCAATCACATTTAATATTGGAGGAAGCTACCGCAACGCCGATGGTGCAAAGAACCCAGGTTATACACTCAGTCATGGTGGACAAATCAAAGCAAATATCGTAAAGAATTATAAATCAGGCTCTTTAAAATTGTATGCTAAAATCCTGAACGATTATACTGCACCGTTTGAGTTTACGCCAACTGTTGGTTTCGATAATCCAAAACCAGCAGGGTCATTTACAAATTCAAGCTCTACGATGGTGGGGGCCGTAACAATGACCGTACCGGGTTCTTCATGGAGTCGTTCTGAAAACCTTTCGTATAATTCAGAAAATTTAGCACATTTTGTTGATAATTCGATTGGGCTTAACTGGGAACAACAACTGGGTAAAGGATGGACAATAAATAATAATGGGAAATTTGCCAGAAAAGAGAATCTTTCAAACATAGTTGCTGTTGTGTTTCCTTTTAGAGTTGACCAGCCTACATTTTATGGGGTAGGGGGCAATATTCCAAGATTTGGCACTTATGAATTTTATAATGTAGCCACAGGTGCGAGCTACGGCAAAGTTCAGCAGCTTCCGCCAGCAGGTGCGGGGCAACCTCTACGATTCATTCCTAATAACCTGACTTTACCAGGTAGCGATGTCATGCCAAATGCCCTCTTATACACACCACTTGCCTACAATAAAATCGAAATGAGCGAGTTTATTGACCAATTTACGGTTTCTAAGAAACTCAAAAACATGACTTTTACGGGGGGGGCGTTTGTTTCGAGGCTTGATTTATTCCAAGAAGGTTCAGGGCCTGCTGGGCAACTTTTCTCAACAGTAGAGCCAAATCCACAGCCAGTTGGAATCAAATATACCGACCTTACAGGCAAAGCTTTTGAACTTTCTAATCCACAAGGAATTACCAATGTAAGTGGTTCGGGGGTTACTAATAACAATGCCGATGTAAAAACCACGGCCTTATTCTTTGGTCATAACTGGGACATCAATTCTAAATTTACCCTCGATTGGGGACTTCGCTACGAAAGATTCATCATTGACGTAGATACTCGAACAGCTAAAAGAAACGCTGACCTTACGGCATCGGGCGGTGCTGATGGCAACCCGCTTACACTTTATGACGTAAGAAGTTGGGGCTTAAACGATGCGTTTTTGTTTGGCGAAGACCTCAAAACTACCTCTTATTCGGCAGGTTTGAATTATAAGATTAACGATAAAATGGCAATTTATGCCCGTTATTCAAAAGGAAGAAAATCGCCAGATATGAACTTTTTCTTAGATGTAGCCAATCAGATTGCCTTAAAAACCTCTCCTGTAAATGCTCAGGATATCAATATGTTTGAAGCGGCTTTTAAGTATAAAACACCTAAAACAACCCTTTTTGTTACACCTTTCCTAAATCAAATCGGTAACGTAGCCAACTTCCAAGTATTCCAAAATCCTGATTTGACTTTCTACGGTCCTCCTCGTATTTATCAGGAGTTCACTACATTAGGTGTAGAGCTTGAAGCCAGTCATAACTTCACTAAAAACCTCTCTTTAAGAGCCGTAGCAACTATTCAAGACGCCACAGCAGATAAATACAGCGTTTATTTGGCAAATGCGAATGGTCCTGCTGATGATAAATTAATTACTTATGATGGTAATAAATTAGATAACGTAGCACCGTTGATGCTCAATATTACGCCAACCTACTCAACTGACAAGTACTACGTTTCATTGAATTATCAATACATGGGTAAGCGTTGGGCAAATGTGGCCAATGCTTACCAACTCCCTGCATTCGGTTCGATTGATTTGAACATGGGCTATAACATCACCAAGAAAATCGCTTTGAGTGCCTCTATCAATAACTTGTTAGATACTTATGGTGTAATGAACTGGGCGGCTCCTGGTGGTTTCCCTGCATCGCTCGATACACAAGGTTTTACAAAAGCTGCTTTTGAGGCAAACCCTAATGCAGTGTATTCAACACAGTCAATTATGCCAAGAGCCTTTTTCTTGACAGCAAGTTATAAGTTTTAAAAAATACAATTTTAATTGCCACGATTGCCCGAAAATTAATTCGTGTATTCGTGGCAAAATTTTTACAAAAATGAAGAAAAAACTACTCATAGCCTTGGTTTTTGGCTGTTATTGCTTCATTTCAACCGCCCAAAATCAAAACGTTGCTCGACCCAATATTGTGCTAATTATGGCCGATGATATGGGTTTTTCTGATATTGGTAGTTATGGTTCAGAAATCAGCACGCCCAATTTAGATAAACTCGCAAAGGGTGGCACACGCCTACGCCAATGCTACAATGGCGGTATTTGTGCCCCATCTCGTGCTTCATTACTCACAGGGCAGAACCCTCATAAGGCTGGGGTTGGTTTTTTTAACCGTGATTTGGGGCTGCCAGCTTATCAAGGCTACCTCAATAAACAATCATTGACAATTGCCGAAGTATTAAAAACAGGTGGCTACTCTACTTATTTGGCAGGGAAATGGCACGTAGGCAACGAACCAGACAAATGGCCGCTGAAACGTGGTTTCGATAAATTCTTTGGATTTATTGATGGAGGATTGAGCTTTTGGGATACCAAACCCATTATCAAAGGTGGCCCTTTTTCTTCAAAATTATATGAAGGCGATAAGGAGTTTACCATTACAGATAAAAACCATTATCTAACAGATGCCCTGACTGATAAAGCCATTCAGTATTTGAAAGAAGGTAAAAAAGAAAACCCATTCTTTTTGTATATGGCATATAACGCTCCACATTGGCCTATGCACGCCAAACCACAAGATATTGCCAAATACAAAGGAAAATATGACCTCGGTTGGGATTCGCTCCGTACGGTTCGACATCAAAATTTGATAAAATCGGGCTTGATAAGTGCTGATAGTAAGCTAGTTAAAGATAAATCATTGCCTGTTTGGGATAAACTTACGTTCGATGAAAAACAGATGTGGGTTAAAAAAATGGAAGTCTATGCCGCAATGGTTGACAACCTCGACCAAAACATCGGAAAGCTATTGATGTATTTGGAAGAAACCAAACAATTGGATAATACCATGATAATCTTCTTATCTGACAATGGAGCAGAAGATTGGGATTTATCGAAAATGCCTATTGCCATCAACCGAAGTTCGGGGTCTGTTGGCACAGCGGGTTCAAATGAATCTTATACTAAAAACTGGGCCCAGTTATCTAATATGCCCTTTCGTAGCTACAAATCAACGCCTTATGAAGGTGGGTTGAGTTCACCGTTTATCGCCTGTTATCCTAAAATGTTCCCAGCCAATCAAATTCAACAAGGGGCGGTTCATTTAATAGATATTTTGCCCTCTTTTATTGAGTTGGCAGGCATCAATTATCCTAAAAATTACAATGGGATTACTACAAATACTTTGCAAGGCAAGAGCTTTATAAATGCTATCAAAACCAATAATTGGACTGACCCAAGAGTGATTTTTCACGAATGGGCTGGCTATAAAGCCGTTTGGGAGGGTAAATGGAAAGCCCTATCAAATTATCCAGAAAACAAATGGGAGCTTTATGACTTGTCGAACGACAGAACTGAGAGCAATAATTTGGCAAAAACTCATCCTGAAATTGTAGAAAAACTGGCGAATGCTCATAAAAAATGGGCATCGGAAAATGAAGTGGCCGAATGGAACGAAGCACTGGCTGAGAAAACTGGATTTAAAAAGTAGTAGAGGCCTTTAAAATGAGATTTTTCGTGTAAAAATCACCTCTACACGGGATAATTTTGCTTTATTTTACCTTTGTTCTTTGGTATATTTTTCCAAGATTTGGTTGCTTAATTGCCAACCTATCACCTGTGTTTCGTATTGTTTTCGGATTTCAGTACCACCATAAATCAAGTACTTTTGGTCAATCAAAGAGGCCGAATGTTTTTCAAAATTCCGAATGCCTTTAAAAAATTCATCATTGATGGTTTTTCCAGATTTGATTTCTATTACATCGAATTTTGAACCGTTTTGAATCATCAAATCAACTTCATTTTGATTGGAATCTCGATAAAAATAAAAGCTTTGGTGCAGTAAATGGTGAGAATTGAATTTCTGTATTTCGGTGATAATCAGGTTTTCAAAAATACTTCCTCTCAGATAATGGCTTTGGAGTTGTTCCATGTTGCGAATATCTAAAAGGTAGCTCAATAAGCCCGTATCCCAAAAATACAGCTTATGACTTTTGACAAGCCTTTTGCTGACGTTTTGATAATAGGGAGGTAAAAGATAAACAATGTAGGAAGTTTCCAAAATACTAAGCCAAGCATTGACAGTATGCGAAGAAATACCACACTCATTGGCAATCGCATTTAGGTTGAGCAGCTGCCCGACCCTCCCTGCGCATAATTTAAGAAATAACCGAAAGATAGAAAGGTCTTTGACATTGATAATAGAGCGAATGTCTCTTTCGACATAGCTGTCAATATAATTGTTGTAATAAATAGAAGAAGGGATGCCTCTGTCGTAAATAGCAGGATAAAAACCTTTTAGTAAGTGAGTATTTGGTTCTTTATCAAGAAGTTGTTGAGATGATAACTCTGAAAAATCAAATGGAAATAGTTTGAAAATAGCTACTCTGCCTGCCAAACTTTGGGTGATACTTTCTAATAAGAGAAAATTCTGAGAACCGGATAAAATATATTGGCCCATTAGCCTGTCATCATCCACTTTCCCTTGCAGGTAGTTGAATAGAAGTGGCACTCGTTGGGCTTCATCAATGATGATATATTTATCATAGCGTTCTAAAAAAGCTTTTGGGTCATTGCTTGCGAAGGCTCGATTGTCAGCATTTTCTAATGAAACATACTCATAATCAGGAAACATCGAGCGCAGCAAAGTTGTCTTTCCTGATTGCCGAGGGCCTGTTAGTGAAATAATAGGAAACAGGGGGAGTATATCCCTAATGGCTTTTTCTATGGATCTTGGAATGAACATTTTATGTATTTTGGAAATTAAACTTCAAAAATACATAAAAATAGCAGCTTTGCTTTATTGATGCAATTATAATAAATAACCAATTCTTTAAACCAACCATTGATTATGAAATACTTAACACACTTGTGCCTGATTGGTTTGTTAGAATTTACGTCCTTAATTTCTTTTGCTCAGCTTCCACGCTTGGACAAGTCGCGCTCCGCTCCAACCATGCTGGTGGATGGCAAGCCGTTCCTCATTTTGGGCGGTGAACTCCACAACTCAACGGGCTCGGACAAAGCTGCTTTGCGAGCAGCTCTGAAAGAAATAAAATCGTATCATCTCAATACGGTGTTGGCCTATGCGTATTGGGAAATGATTGAACCGGTAGAAGGTCAGTTTAACTTTGAACTGGTGGACGATTTGCTAAAAAGTGCCAGAGAAGAAAACCTCAAAGTGATTTTGGTTTGGTTTGGCAGTTGGAAAAGTACAGCCTCGTCGTACGTGCCAGAATGGGTAAAAACCAATCCCAAACGTTTCCCACGTTATACACTTGCCGATGGGAAAACTCTCGAAATGTTATCGGCATTCAGCGACGAAAACCGCAACGCTGATGCCAAAGCTTATACAGCCCTGATGCAACACCTCAAAGAAACAGACACCCAACATACGGTGATTATGACGCAGGTGGAAAATGAGCCAGGGTGCTTCGATAATTACCGCGATTTGTCGCCCGCGGCTCAAAAAGTGTGGCAAAGTACTATGCCATCCGATATGGTTAATTACCTAAAAGCGAACAAAGGAAAACTCTTTCCTGCACTCGAAAAAGCCTGGGCTGACAACGGCTACAAAACCAAAGGAACATGGGAGGAAGTGCTTGGAAAAAGTACTGAGCAAGGTGAGTATAAGTTCTATACGGAAGAGCTGTTTATGGCGTATCATTACGCCAAATACCTCAATTACATTGCTGCTGAAGGTCGAAAAAAGCTTAATTTACCCGCATTTTGTAATGGTTGGCTTTATAATAAACGTGGTTTTTACCCGCATGGAACCATCAACCCACACGTGTTAGATGCGTATCGGGCAGGTGGAACGGCCCTGGATTTTTATTCGCCCAATGTTTATACCATTGACTATGACGAGTTGTTTTCCAATTATACCTTAGGGGGCAACCCCTTGTTCATTCCCGAAAGTATGCTTGTACCAGCGGGTACGCTGTATTCGATTGGGGCGTTTAATGCCCTCGGTTTCGCGCCGTTTGGGATAGATGGAGAGAGAACAAAAAGTAAAGAAAATGCCACCTATCTCAGCATTTTAGCGGCTACTAACAAGACCCTCGCCAATATGACGGAATTGATTACATCAAATTATGCTTCCTCAAAAATGCGAGGAGTGTATATCAATGCAACCAAAAAAGAACATAAGGTTGAACTGGGCGATTATCAGCTTACGGCTTCAAGTTCGGTCGAAAGAGGTGGTTTTAGCCTTGATTTTGGAAAATCGTTGGAGAAAGTGGGGAAACCGCAAGCTTCTTCTACCAATGAAGCAACCCCAGAGGCTCCAGCCCCATTCGGAAGTATTCCTAAAGGAATTGGAGCGGCAATAGTGATTCAAAATGGAACGGACGAGTTCTATATCGTGGGGTATGGAGTGAAGCTAAATTTTGCTTTGAAAGAGGGCATAAAGTTTGAACATTTGGGTTTTGTATCCATCGAAGAAGGGGCGTTTGACAATGAAAAGTTTATATCTCATAAGCGCTGGAATGGCGATGAACAAAAAGCAAGCCTTCCTGATTCAAAACTGACGACATTGAAAATTAAGTTATATCGAAACTAAGTCAGACGATAGCAGACTTAGAAAGTATCGTCGGGCATATCCTACTTATAATCGGTTTTAGGTCTGACTTGAAACCGATTGATTTTGCATAAATATCCTCTTTTTTTGCCGATTTTTCTTGCGTACAATAAATTAGCTTTGTGTAAAAATATGCTGAAATAATACCAAAGTTTAACTCTTATTTGAAAACAATGAAAAAAGCAATACTGGCCTTTTCTGCTTTTGCACTTACCTCTACCGTTTTTGCCCAATTTCCCCAACGCACGCCAACGCCTAATGATACGCTACAATCTGTCAAAGTTTTGGCCGATGGGAAAGTGAAATTCAGTATTTATGCTCCCAAAGCAGGGGAGGTAACTGTATCAGGCGACTATGCCCCGAAATTTGGGGCTGATAAATTGACCAAAGACGGGGTAGGAGTATGGTCATTTACAACTGATTATGTGGTAAAACCCAACCTTTATACGTACGATTTTGCGGTAGATGGCTTAAAGATTTTTGACCCCAAAAATGCCCAATACAAAGAATCAAATTCGGGTTTTTCCAATCTCTTTGAAGTAAAAGGAGCTGAAAACGACTTTCAAAGCCTCAAAGACGTGCCCCATGGTAAACTGGAAAAAGTACTATATACTTCTTCGGCCTTGGGTAGTATTATCCGTCGGTTACACGTGTATTTACCACCGAACTACGACCAACTAAGCAAAAAAGAAAAGCTGCCTGTATTGTATTTGTTGCACGGTGGAGGAGATAATGATGCTTCTTGGACTACTGTTGGACGTGCCAATTTGATTTTAGATAACCTTTATGCTGAGGGTAAACTCAAACCTATGATGGTGGTAATGCCCGCAGGACACACGCCAATTCAAGGCTTTTTTATGGGGGCAGGCGACCAACAAGACCCCTTTTGTCGTGATATGATTCAAGATGTTATCCCTTTTATTGAAAAAAATTATCCTGTTTCCAATAAACGTGAGCATCGTGCCATCGCTGGTCTTTCGATGGGGGGCATTCAGACCATCAATTTAGCCCTTTGGCATCCTGATTTATTTTCGCAAGTATTTCCTTTGAGTACGGGTTATTTTCCAAATACAATCGCCGAAATCAAAGAAAAACATTCGGCTGTAATGAAAAATCCACAAATCAACAGTTTTAAAAACTTCCAAATTTACATGGGTGGCGAGTCAGATATTGCCTATCAAAATAATATCAATATGATGAAAATGTTTGATGAATTTGGCATCAAATACAAATACATCAACGGAGTAGGTGGACATACTTTCTTGGCGTGGAGAAAGAACCTACAAGATTTTGCCCCATTGCTTTTTAAATAAAAATCGGGAAAATATTCTTTTAATAAAACAGCTTTTGTGAGTGAAAATAGTTGATAAAATTGCCTTTTTGAGCGTTGTTTTTTCGGGTTGTGTACTCGCCCAAGAGCATGGTTCAGCTCCCAAAACAACGCCTGTTCCAGTAGAGGTTTTTGCGGGGAATAATTATTTGAATGTACAAATGGTGGTAGCCAAGCATTTTAACGAAAAAAGTAAATGGGGCTACTTCAATATGACGAGTATTAACGGTGATTACAAAAATACCCTCACCAAAAATGAGTTTGTGTCGCAGGCGCTGCTGAATTATGAACTGTTCAAAGGTTTTTCGCTAACGGCAGGGGTAGCACTCAACTATAGGTCAGGTTTCAGGAAAATAGCGGGCTTTCAATACGTTTTTGCCAACCGAAAATGGCTTTTGATTGCAGTTCCAACGATCGACTTAAACGATAGCCACAATCTCGAAACATTTAGCCTCTTAGAATTTAAACCCAAGCTAACCGATAAGTTGGGTTTATACACAAGGTTTCAGGGGCTTTATGTTCATAACCCCAAAGAAGCAACCCATGAACGCAGTTTTGTGGCTTTTAGAGTAGGTTTGTCAGTGAAAAACTATCAGTTTGGTTTAGGTACAGATGCCAACTGGTACGGCCCTCACAAGGCTTTTAAAGAAAATATAGGCGTTTTTGCAAGGGTTCAACTCAATTAACAATGGAATACACCATCACCCAAGATGCCCACGGTACGCACCTCGACTGGTCGCACGAAAACGTTTCATCCGAAATGATTGATTGGTTTTGGTCGAATATGGAAAAATGTTTTCTGCTTTGGCATCCCGAAGAACATGAACCTTTGCAGTGGGCTATTCCGCCCAAGCATGGCGACCTCGTCGGGGCAGTGCACATTGCCCCACAAACGTGGTCTGATGGGCAGCGGCAGAACCTATATATTCGTTTTGAAAAATTGGAGGATGTTCCAGTTGAAATCTTGCAATACGTTGAATATGAACATTGTATCATCGTAGCAGGTCTGGGTTTTGGAGAAGAATCATTAAATGTAACTGAACCATTAGGATATAGAATACACCAGTGGGAAATGGTTACTGGTGAATTGGAAATGGATGAATCAATAGCCAGTAAACAAATAACCAATCAACCAGTAACCATCAGAGGTAAATCCAATGCATTTGGCTGGAAAAAGCCCGAAAATCACGAACAAGGGATGGTTTGGGCAAAACACGCCGCCACAGAAATTTCCAATTGGGGGGTGTTTTTGCCGCAATTATTTGAACTGTATAAAGTTGTTAAGAATCCATTGTATAATCCTTTCATGGATTTAGAAATAGAAAGATTGAACGGAATCCTAAAATACAAGTATCAATAATTTTTGAATAAAATTACCCTTAACCCTAATTGAACATGAAAAAAGGATTATTTACTTACGAAAATGGCATTGTGCTACTGATGGCACTGACTTTTGGCTGTTTGTTTTTTGACCGCTTGGCGCTCAATTTTTTGATGCCTTATGTAGCCAAAGATTTAAACTTAAACAATACCCAAATTGGACTCTTGGCGGGTGCATTGTCGTTGGCTTGGGCATTTTCGAGTTTTTTCTCAACGGCTTGGGCCGAAACCAGTAACAAAAAGAAAATCGTCTTTATTATTGCTGTTTTTGTGTTTTCGGCCTGTTCGTTCGGGTCAGGTTTAGCCACCTCATTCATCACTTTATTGCTT
>JBDHXS010000077.1:0-15320 GCA_039810845.1 Runella sp.
CAATCATCGATGTGATTCAGCGCAATGCCTGACAAACAATAGACAATAATCAAAGCCGAAAAAAAATAACCTAAATCACGGTGTGTGGCGATGTTGAGCCTCCGAAGTGCCTTTTTTGACCAGTCCATTGTCACTTCCTTAGCTTTTTTTGATTTTACCCACAAACTCGTTGGCGACGGCAATTACCCAATGCTGAATGTCAGGGTCGGGGAGGATGGCATCTGGCTTGTAAGAAACCTTTTTTTCACTGTTAGCCACTTTTTCGATTCCACCTCCGATGATTTTAAGCTGAAAGTCTTCGTCGTGTGCAACCAACATAGGAATGACGACGGCCTTCTCTTTTTTCTTTAAGACTTCATTTACTGCCTTGGTAGTTTCGGCAGGGTTGTAGTGGGCAATGTGCCCGCACCAGCCGTGGCTATGTTCGCTGATGCCAATTTCTTGTTTTACGTGCGTCGCAACTTGGTTAAACAACTCCGTCCATTCTTTGTCGTAGGTTTCGTCGCCGTAGCCAATTAGCACAAGTCCTTCGTGGGGAGCATCCTTTGAAAGCTCTTTTGCCCTGCGCAATACGTTTCTTTTTAATACGTCGGTAAAGTCTAAGTTGGGGGTAATGTGGATGGTTGCTTTGGGAACGTAGCGCTCAATCTTCTCTAGTTTCAGGGCTTCCATGGAGGCTTTATCCTCTTTTTGTCCCATGATAGTCGGCAGGTCTTCAAAAGTATGCGGGCTCACAGTTAAGAAAATTGGAACCACGACCACGTCCGTAAAGCCTTCTTTATCAAACTCTTTGAGACGCGTTGCAATCGACGGCTCGGTGTATTCCATGAAGGCCGTTTTAATGCCTTTCACGTCTCCAGATGCCAATACAGAATCGGTTACATTTTTTTCTAAACGCACCAATTCATTGCGCCAAGTCTCCGAACGAGAGCCGTGATTGACCAACAATACCCCAATTTTTTTTTCAGAAGTAGTGGTCTCATTTGATTCTTTGTCGCCGCTGGTTGAACAGGCTTGAGCGAGCAGCATGATGGAAACAAGGGTACTTAAAACCCACTTAATTTGCTTCATTTTATTTAGACAGATTTAAAATAATGGCACAAACGTAGAAGTTATTTAGATTTGTTCCAAATAATTATTAATTTAATTTTGAATTATTCTAAATAAGTGCAAAAAATAAAATGTTTACCAAGAAAGAATTGACTGATGATGAGTTTTGAGAAGGGATCTTAAAAATTTAGTTTGGGTTCTGCCCAAACTGCAGTCAAACAAACAAGAAAAAGTAGTAACCAAGTCCAATCAGGCAATTGAGTCGTTAAAGTTTGGCCTGAAGCGATGGCCTCTGTGGGTCCCGTTTGGGTATAAGCTTGCAACATTTCTTTTATTTGCTTCACCTTCGAAACCTCACTTGTGGATTCTTCTACATATACCTCCAACGAATCTTGAAAAGGCTGCCAACCCGATTTTCTGAATATATAGTTGGCAGTCGAGGTGAGTGCATTCAGGCTGGATTTATAAAGTTGAGCGGTATCATTTGCAAGAGGTAACTCTTTGATATTCTGAGAGAATTTATTTAAAACAAATTCAGATCCTGTATCTTTCCACAGGGGGGCATGAGCCTCAATATTCCCTTCAAAAGGCGGATTGAGTTGCTGCAAAATGGCAGACCAAATTTTTCCATAGGCCAAACTATCCCCACTTAGTTTCAACGAAAATGTTTCATTCAGCAAACTTAATCCTACTCTGCCTCCTACTTTTTGAACAGCCACCGGTAAATCTGTGACCTTATTTTGGTTCAGATTTTCTTCTAATTGATAAGGCAAAGCCGTCACACCATTCCCCAATGAGATACTTTCCACATTTGATATTTTCTTTACTCTCCATTTTGTACCGAGAGCCGAATTGATACTTTTTAAGGAGGGCTCGGGGGTAGTAACGTTGAAAAAAAGTACACTTTTCCCATCAGCAACGGCTTTTTTAACCAACGGATGAGTCGCATCTGTGGGGTCAGTAACGACAATATCGGGTACAAAATTCTTCTTGATATCAAAACGATTAATAGATACTTTGCTTTGGGTATTTTTAGCAACGGTGGCCAGCATTTCCACTCGATTGCCGTTTTTACCTAACCATTCCGCCAACGTTTTACTCTCAAAATCGGGATTTTCCAGAATAAAATAAACAGAAGATGTTTGAGGCTTTCTGGAATAAAAACTCACTTTTTGTAGTGATTGATTGGCTAATTCCAAGAAAGTTTCGGTTCGTCCAACGGCAAAAGCCGGGAATCGTAACTGAAACGTCTGAACCCCTGTTGACAAAGAAACGCTGTCAAGCACTTGGTTTCCGTACTTGATTTTAAGCACTTTTGGCTCTGCCAATTCAATCTTTCCCGTGATCTCTTGAAACTCCCCTTTCCGCACGATAGCCTTCCAATGAATGTCCTGCAATTCATCGGCTTTAAATGAAGGCAGCCAATGGAGTTCTTTTTCACTTAATTGGCTCAACGTCCAAGGGCTAAAATCCTGTCCTGCTAAATAAACAGTTCCCAAACGACTCACAAAACCAGGGTCTTCCGAAGCCCGTCGGTTAAAATCTTTTATGGTAAACGATTCGGTTATTTTCAGGCTATCTTTGGCCTTTTGAATCGTCGCAGCAGGGATATTCTCGCTGATAAGCAGTACTTTTTTGGTATTGCTTGAAAATCTCCATTGCGGTTGAATGATAAACAATAGTAAAACGACCCACAACAGAATATTTAGCCCTAAACGAATCCTTAAACGGTACGTTGACAATGATTTTGTCCTTAAAATTAATCTGATTTGTACTGCCAATAAGAGAGTCAAAGCCGCGTAAATCAGCCAATCAAGCGGCGTAACTGAAGAAAAAATGGTGAGCAAATTGTTATAAATAGCCATCTATTTCAAGTTTTTCCAAAACGCTTTTCCCAGTTTTTTCTCATTGGCATACGAAAGATTGGAAGAAGCATTTTTGTTGGGTAACGAACTGCCAATCAATTGATACAGCTTTGTTTTTAAGGTTACTTTTTCAGAATCTGATAGGCTTTTATCTCCTGCAACTTTTTGTAAAGAGCTCAAAATAGACCAATTAGACATCGTACTGTTCATCACTTTATTGGTCAGATAACTCCCCAGTTCCACTACTTTTTGCTTTTGAATACTTTTGAGTTTTTGACCTTCGGTGTGCATCTCAACAATGCCCAATACTTCTGAAATCAGGCTTTCGGCCTTTTGTTGTGAATACACTTTTTCGCTAAAATAAGCCTCATTGTAGTTTTTCAATTCACCTGTCAATCGTTTTTCTTTTTCCTTGATCGGTGGAGGATCGAAACTTGTTTTCTTGACAAAAGTCCGTGCTCTTTGCTGCGCTGATTTGAGGTATTCCAAGGCTTTTTTCTCAAAAGGAATGGCTTTTTCGGGTTCGTACATCCGCAAATGCAGCTCCGATTGCCACATTTGCTCCAACGCCATTTTTAACAATGTCCGGGTTGATTGCTCATAAAATGTATTGGCTTCGCCATCGTCGTGAGAGTGAACATACTCCTCCAAAATGGACGCTACCGGGTCTTTATCATCCGATTCTTTTTTACTTCCACCGTGGTTGTGTCCTTCATGCCCTCCCGATTCGGCGGTTTCTTCGCCTTGGTCGTGGGCATGAACAAAGCCGTGTAGCAAGGCAAAGCCCACCACGGCATCGCCTTGATTGTCTTTGGGTAAGGCATTGCCCCCACCGATAGATGTTTCAAATTCTTCTCCTAAATATTGTCCGTAACGAAGGCGTAGCGACTTTTGGTCAAACCCAATCTCGTTGGAAATGCTGTTAAATTCCTTGGCAGGAATCTTGTTTCTTTTAGCTATTAATTTTTCGGAATCAATGATGATTTGGCGTTGGCTTCTAAAATATTCTGGCAAAATATTCATGGCCATCGTCGCCAGTTCCGCTTCCTCTACTTTGGAAGTATCTTTGTAAACAACGAAGTAAGTATCTGACTTAGTAAAATTCGGCTCTGGACGTTTGTTGTCAATCGCCGCCCAATAGTAATACAATTCATCCCCCGGAGTAAAATTAAGGGCTTTCAAATCAATGGTTTGAGCCACCTTTGTCTCCTTAAAATTGGCATGCGCAATAGGCAATTTTATTTCCCGGAACTTCACATTTTCGCCCGAACCTCTCGCTACTGTAGCTACAATAAACACCTGATTCACCAAAAAATCGTCCGAAATCTTGGCTGAAATGGACAATTTTTTAGGGTCTTTGAGAAAATGATATTGGTACAATTCCTTGGAAGCAGGTTCAATTTTGGGAGCCAAATCAGGGATAGCTTCCAGACGATAATAGTCTGACTGATAAATCAATGAGTCTCTCCAATAAGCTTTAAAGCCATACAAGCCTGAATTGTACAATTGGTCTGAGTATTCAAAGCGCTCTCCAACTTTTTTAAAAGGCAACTCTTCCCCTCGATTATTGGTCAATTTCACTGCTAATTCGGATGAATGATTAAACTCCAGCTGCCACTTAAGGCATGAACCATTGATAGAGGAAACATTCAAATCTGACACGACTCGTACCGGCAATTTGGTGTAGGGAGGCGGTGTAATGGTTAATTGAGCAGAGTCAAATGAAGGAGGCGTTTCTTGCTTTTGTACTATTTTCACTTTGCTCTCCTGCTGATTTGTATTCGCTTGTTTTTCATTTTTCAGCAAAGGCAATCCATAACGTAATCCCAGGCAAGCCAAAAACAGCAATCCATACATCCACAATTGCGCGGGTAACACACGAGGTACTTTTTGCAACTGTATTTTCTCCAGCAAACGCTCTATTGCAACTGCTCAGCAATATTAGGTTTTTCAACTTCCAGCAATTGGAGACTATATTCGGTATCCTGAACAGTTTGATGAATCAGTTGAATAGCTTCGGGACGCTTGTTTTGAAAAATGCCCGTAAAATAAGCCCCGATAGTAAATCCACCAAGGGCTGCAATGATAGAAAAAATCAGGGATGAAGAAATTGTAGAAACTAACAAAAATGCAGAACCCGCTATCAAACAAGACTTTACCAAGGCTCCAACGTACAATTGGAAACTTACTCCATTGATGATTTTTTGTAGTTGATTCATGCGTTTTTCTGAATGGCTAACCAACGTTCAATTCCAAGAACAATCACAAAAAGCAATACTAATAACTTTGAAAACCATGCTTCTTTTTCTATATCCGTTTGTTTTTGAGCGCTTTCCGTTTTAAAAAGCGACTGCAACTGTTGCTGACTTAATGCTGCTTGCTTTGGATTTAATTCAAATTGCTGTACCAATAATTCTCCTAAATACTCGGGTAATTGACCATTGGGCGCTTTTTCTTTTATGAGCGAAAAAGGAATTGTCTTTATTTTTTCAGAAAAGGCGTTAGCATCAACCGGTGTTTCTTTGTTCGTGAAAATCCAATTGTATTTTTTTCCGGAAGCCAATTGCTCATCCATAGAAAATTCGAGTTGGTAAACCTCATTTAATGCCTTTAATGCCGCTGTAATGGTTTGTTTTTCGGTCTTATCTGCATTTTCCAGTAATACATTTAATGCACCTCTATGTTGAGGTTGTGCTTCAAGTTTTTCATTGGGTGGCAACGTTGGTGCTATGGTCAGTTGATTGGCAGCATTGACGAACAGCTTTCTTTTATCCGATAATTCGAGATAGGGCTTAGGCCATTTCTGAGTTGAATCAATGACAGAATGCAAGTTAAACTTACTCGGCACAAAAATAGTGGGCACTTGGCTTAATGACTGATTATTAACCAAATAAAGTTCATACTGCGCTTTACCCAATTGGTGGTTAAGTTCATACACTTTATTGATACAAGTTTGTAATTCGAGCCCCCTAACCGCTTCGGCGGACCGCCCCAATGGGGGAACAAAAGGTAATTGTGTTAGGCCTTCGACAGGAGTAATTTTATCATCAATCCAATACACTTTTTCACCTTTTTTCAGGGCTTCATCCAACTCGAACCTGTAATTACTGACTACTAACGAGTGGGCTTGTACTAGGTGTATTTTTGGGTACGAATCATTTCCCATTAATCCGTTAAGTATCGGCTTGGACAACAAAATAACGAGCAAAATCAACAATAAACATCTGATTAGCAACAATAAAGTATTGTCTAACCGAATGCCTTTGGATTGTTGTAAGTCCTTTTCAGTGAGCCATTGTGTGGCTGCCCAATTCAACAATTGTCCCTTTTTTTGATGCCAAAAATGAAGCGCAATGGGAATTGCCACCGCTAAACTGCCCCACAACATCAAAGGGTTTAAAAATTCCATTCTAAAGCAAGTTTGCTACAATTATAAATTAACCATAAAGAACACAATGAAGAGCACGAAGTACACAAAACTCTTTGTTAACATTGTATATTCTTTAAGGCCTTTATGGTAAAAAAATTATCAAATTTTTCTCATTCGTAATGCTTCTGAAATCACCTGTGCAATGGGTTCATGTAAGGCAGTTCGAATCAAATGCACATGGGGCATTCGAAGCGCTTCGTCCAAATTTGCGAAATAGGTTTGCGCTTTTTGCCTTACTTCTTCTCTGATGGCCGATGCTTCCAACTCAATTTCTTTTCCCGTTTCTAAATCCTTAAATCGGTAAAAACCTGTTAAATCAAAACTCAGCTCCTCTTCTCCAAGCACCTGAAAAATAAGCACTTCGCGACGTGGATTGGCAATACTCTGAATGAGTTTGAGCCATTCATCGCCCACTTGCAAAAAATCTGAAGCCAAGATTACCAATTCTTTTTGCTTTTGTTGAAACTCCGGAAATTTAGGGTTTTCGTTCTGCCAAATCCCCCCTGCATTCGCCTTTTCCAGTTCGTACAAAATACGCTGAAAAGACTGTTTTCCTGCGGGGACAAGTGTTTCTAAATCACCGTTTTGCAAACCGTACAAACTCATTTGGTCGCTTTGGCGATAACCCAAATAAGCCAAAGATGCCAATAAAATTTTGCAATAATTCAGCCGACTGACTCCTCTTTCCTGATAGTTCATCGACCCTGACAAATCCAGTACAAAACGAATGTAAAAATTACTCTCCGTAGCCGATTCTCTCACCAAATGCTTTTGAGTACGGGCATACAGTTTCCAGTCAATTCGCTTGGGATCGTCACCGGGTTCGTAATGGCGATATTGCTCAAATTCAATCCCAATTCCTGATCGTTTACTGCCATGAATCCCCAACATCAGCTCTTCGCTGACCAACTTGCCGGCGATTTGCAGGTTATTGAGTTTGATGAGTTCAGTAGTAAGCATAATTAGCCCTTCAACAATTCTGTCACCACATGATCGGTTGTGATATTCTCGGCTTCCGCCCTGAAATTGAGGGAAATCCGGTGACGCAATACTGGATAAGCCAATGTTTGAATATCTTCTGGAATAACCGAAAATCGCTGATTTAATACGGCCCTTGCTTTGGAACACAGTATCAACGCCTGTCCGGCCCGAGGGCCCGCCCCCCATCCGCACCATTTCTTCACATAAGCCGAAGAGGTAGTGTCAGGCCGAGTGGACCTTACCAATTGATTTACCTTTACAATTAACTCTTCGCTAATGTGGACTTGGCGGGTCAATTTTTGTAAATCAATGATTTCTGTATCGGTGAGAATCGTTTGCAATTTTTGCGAGACAATCCCCGTCGTACTCTTCAAAACGTCTAACTCCTCCTGTTCTGAAGGATAACCGAGTTTGATGTACAACAAAAAACGGTCGAGCTGTGCTTCAGGCAAGGGGTACGTACCGGCTTGTTCAATAGGATTTTGAGTAGCGATAATTAAGAATGGGCGCGGCAAATCGTAGTTGGTACCCGCGTAAGTTACTTTGTATTCCTGCATGGCCTCCAACAAAGCCGCCTGCGTTTTGGGCGGAGTGCGGTTGATTTCATCCGCTAAAACAATATTTGCAAAAATTGGCCCTTGGTTGAATTTGAAAAACTTTTTACCCGTTTCGTGGTCTTCTTCCAAAATCTCAGTACCGATGATATCACCAGGCATTAAATCTGGCGTAAACTGCACCCGTTTGAATTTCATTTCGAGCGCCTCGGCCATGGTTTTTACCATGAGTGTTTTGGCTAAACCGGGAACGCCTTCCAACAAACAATGCCCACCTGCCAGCAACGAAATCAGGATTTCATTGATAACTTCCTGCTGCCCGACGATAACTTTGCCAATTTCTTTTTTAAGATACGGTAATTTAGCTACCAGAGATTTAAAGTGAGTTAGGTCTTGTGTTTCCAATTCTTAAACAGTGGTTAATGCGTAACTAATAATGTTTACTCCAAACTTGGTGTTGTCTTCGGCTAACCATCGCTTATTCCTAAAATCATAATCCCATTCGCAGCCGTAGTCTTTGTTACTGTATAATACTCCAATTCTTCCATTGATTTGAATGGCTTTCAAATAATCATGGACCAAATCGTCGCCCCAACCATTCAATTCAAAACTAGTCGTAGGCGGGCCTTCAAAATGAAAAAATGAATGATAAATGGGATGGGTATTCGGAATTTTCTGCAAGGCTTTGGGTCCAAAAGTACGCCCCATTTCCTGTTCAAATGACTTGGCAAACAAGCCATCAATGTCATGATTGCAGTCGTCCACAAACACAAAGCCGCCATTTTCCACGTATTTTTTGAAATGCTCTCTTTCCTGACTTGAAAACTCGACCAACTTATGTCCGCTCAAATAGCAAAAAGGGCTGCTGAAAATCTCGTTGCCGGTCAATGGTACGATTTTCTCCTTTTCATCAATGGGAATGGTGGTATACTCCACCAATGAGTTCAGGAGGTTGGAAGGCATCCGTTGGTCGGTGTCCCAATCTCCTGAAGCATATTGAATTCGAGTGAAAATAAATGGTCTCATGAAACCTCCCTACACTGCGTCCGAAAGCGATGAAAACGTAAACTCTCTGATTTTCATCGGTGGGAGTATATAATTTTGATCTGACTCAGTGCTTACTACGCGCTCCGGCTTGCCCAATGTTTCGAGGTTGTTCAACATGATAATCGGACTTTCATTAAAGCGAAAGTTTTTGATGGGGTATTTAATTTTTCCGTCTTCGATGTAAAACGTCCCGTCGCGGGTAAGACCGGTGAGTAAAAGCGTTTGAGGATCTACAGGGCGGATGTACCATAGTTTGGTCACCAAAATACCTCGTTTGGTACTTTTAATCATTTCATCCAAGGTAGCTGTTCCGCCTTCCATGATCATGTTATTGGGATTGGGAACAGGTTTTACCCCCTTTTTCTGCGCCCAAAAACGCGAATAGGAAAGGTTTTTGACAACTCCTTTGTCAATCCATAACGTCTTTTTCTGCGGTTGTCCATCCCCTGACCAAGAAGCTGCGGGCAATTCAGGATGTGTTGGGTCTGAATAGAAGGTAACACGCTCATCCACAATCTTTTCCCCTAATTTGGTCTTTCCTCCCGGTTTACTGAAAAACGACCGCCCTTCATCCGCACTGCGGGCATCCATGCCAAAAAAGATGTTTTCAAGCAACACCGCTGCAGCCGTCGGTTCCAAAATAACCGTGTATTTTCCCGGTTCCAAGGCTTTTGCTCCCTTAGATCCCAACGATTTTTGAACGGCAATTTTGGTCGCTGCTGCCGTATCCAATTTACTGAAATCGTTGTATCCCCTCGCTACATAGCCTGATCCCGTTCCATCATCAGTACGAACGGTTAGTGAAAAATTGACATTGGTATTGAGATAATACGCAAACAAGCCTTTCGAATTCATCATGGCGGTATAGCCTTTACGATCTTCCAAAAAGCCGGCTGCCGTCAGTTTTTGATTTCTTGATATTTCAAGACTTTTGGCCACGGCATCAGCCCGTTTGTCAGGCGTAACGCTTGCCGTTGATTCAAAATAACCGCTGGATTTAATGTATTGCTGTGGCTCCAGCACTCCCATATACTCCGGATTTTCGGGAGCAAGACGGGCCAATTCTTCAGAGCGACGAACTACTTTTTCGATTGAAGCATCATCAAATTCGTCGATGGTTGCCACTCCTACTTTTTTGCCGAACGCCGATTGAACCGCAATATTTTTATTGGTAAGTGCTCCACTGGTTGATACTTCATTTCGGGCATAGCGTAGGTTTCCACGCGTCTCGCCCAGCAGATTCACTTCGCATTCATCTGCTTTAGAAAAACTCAAAACCTTTGTTAACAAGGCTTTCGCTTCTGCTTCCGTTAATATAACTGCCATTTGTTTCTTCGAGATTAAAGTGTTTGCTGGATTGTCGATGTTCGATTGTCAATTACGGATTGTTAACTGTTGATATCTAAATTGAAAATCAGAACCGCGCGGGCGGCCCCCTCGACAATCGGAAATTAAAAATTAAATTTTACGAGCGGTATTGATGACATTTACGCCATTGAAACGAGCCGTCGAACTTCCGTGCGAAACGGCACTCACCTGTTGCGGCTGGCCTTTTCCGTCAAAGAAAGAACCGCCTAAACGATAATCGCGCTCGTCACAGACTTTCACACAGGAATTCCAAAACTCCTGTGTGTTGGATTGATACGCCACATCTTTGAGCATACCCGCAATCTGACCATCCTTAATTTCGTAGTACAATTGTCCTCCAAACTGAAAGTTATATCGTTGTTGGTCAATCGAAAATGAACCATCACCAATGATATAAATCCCTTTTTTCACATCCTTAATCATCTCGCTGACTGAAAGCGGTGTTTTTCCCGCCGCCAGAGAAACGTTAGCCATTCGTTGAAACTGTACAGAACTCCAACTGTCGGCATAACAGCATCCCTGTGATTCTTTTTCTCCAATGATATGCACTTGGTCGCGAATGGCCTGATAATTAACCAATGTCCCCTCTTTTACCAAATCCCATTTTTTGGTTTCTACCCCTTCATCATCCCAACCGACTGCGCCCAGTGAGCCCACTTGGGTTTTGTCAGCAAACAGGTTCACTTCTTTACTTCCATAATTAAAGTTTTTACTTTGCCATTTATCCAGCGTTGCAAAAGAAGTTCCCGCAAAATTGGCTTCGTAGCCCAACACCCGATCCAATTCCAACGGGTGACCTACGGATTCGTGAATCGTTAACCACAGGTGAGAAGGGTCCAGTACTAAATCGTATTTTCCGGCTTCTACTGATTTAGCGGCCAATTTTTCTTTGGTCTGTTTGGCCGCTGCTATGACGTCTTCCAGCATGTCATATCCCTTATTATAGCGAGTGGTAATGCCTGTTACTTTGTCTTTGGGATTCACTTGAAGGTATTCATAGCCCATTCCTACAGGAGCACTCAGCGCCTGGCGAGTTTCAAACTTGCCCGTTTTGGGGTCGATGGTGGTTACGGCAAAAATGGGCCAGATACGATGGATATCCTGATCTATGTAAGAACCGTCGGAAGACGCAAAATACTTTTGCTCGTTCACCATAAACAGTACCGAATTCACGTAGTTAGCACCATTTTTCAAAGCAGCATCATTGACTCCCAAAAGCAAATCGACCTTCTCTTTGATGGGTACTTCAAATGAGTTTTTCTGAATCGGCGCTTTCCAACTTACCTCGCCGTATCCTTTTTGAGGTGCCAATTGAACGGGTTGTTTCATCAACTTGGCATTAGCTTTGGCAATAGCAACGGCTTCTTCGGCAGCTTTGGCGGTTTCGACTTCGTTTTTAGCATCCACTACGGCGGCAAATCCCCAACAGCCGTTGGCAATCACCCGAACCCCTACGCCATACGACTCGGTATTGACGATGTTTTGGACTTTGTCTTCGCGCGTAACGACAAATTGCTGCAGATAACGACCGATGCGCACATCCGTGTAGGTGGCGCCTTTAGATTTCGCGGCATTGAGAGCCGCATCAGCTAGGCGTTTTTTAAGGGCAATATCAATGCCGCTTTCCAGAAGGGCTTCCTGAGAAACATAGTTTCCCGTAATGGGAATGTTGGGCAACATCATTGCGCCAAATCCCATGCCCGATAGTTGCATAAAATCTCTTCTTTTCAAGGCTAATTCAGTTTATATTTGGTTGTATGGGTAATTAATTATTTTCGACGGAGCTGCCCGCGCGGTGCAGAATGCAAAATGTCGATTTTCAAAAAATCGTTTCATCGTGCTTAAAGTACTCTTTACGGATTCTTAAAGAGTACTTTAAGCAAGACGAGCAAAATTCCTGATAAATATAGTCTTATTTCTCCCCCAGTCAGGGGGATTTTGATAAACGGCAACTGAAAGTGAAAAGGTTAGAGTGGAAAGGTAAAAGTGACAAGGTCACCGTATTCGGCCTTGCATCTTACTGTTGTCCAACTAATTCCCTTACACTTTAACCTTTCCCACGTTACACTTCATCAGACTGCGTCTGACAAACTTGTAAAGGTGAAGTCCCTGATTTTCAGCGGTGGAATCATATTGCCGTTAACACGCGCAGGAATCCCCATCGCTTCTAAATTATTCAACATAATGACCGGGCTCTCATTGAAACGGAAATTTTTGACCGGAAATTTAATCTGTCCGTTCTCAATATAAAAAGTCCCGTCGCGGGTGAGTCCTGTGTAGAGTTGGGTCTGAGGATCAACGGCACGGATGTACCAAAAACGAGTGACCAAAATTCCTTTTTCAGTACTTTTAATCAGGTCGGCCAGGGATTGTGTTCCTCCCTGCATGATAAAACCTTGGGGTGATGGTACGCCTTTTACACCTTGTTTTTGAGCCCAGTAACGGGAGTAAGCCATATTTTTTACCACACCTTTGTCTACCCAAACCACTTTTTCCTGAGGTCGGCCTTCACCCGAGGCACCGCCCCCTCCGCCGCCGCCTGCTCTTCCTCGTGGGGTATCAAAACCCGCCTTTGGAATATCTGGATGGGTTGGGTCAGAGTAAATGGTTACCCGTTCGTCAAAAAGTTTTTCGCCTAAGCGAGTTCCTCCCCCTTTTTTACTTAAAAAGCTTCTGCCTTCGTCCGCGCTGCGGGCATCGATACTGCGCATCATGTTCTGAATCAAATCAAGCGCCGCTGTAGGTTCAAGTATAACGGTGTATTTTCCCGGTTCAATGGCTTTGGCAGAAACCGACGCCATTGCTTTTTGCATGGCAATCTCCGTAGCGGCTTTGGCGTTCAATTTTGAAGTATCGTTAAAATCGCGGGCTACGTATCCAGACCCGCTTCCATCCGCAGTTCTGACCGTTACCGAAAAATCAACTGAAGTGGATTTATTATATCCAAAAAGCCCTTTGCTGTTGCCCATTGCCACAAACTCAGTCGTATCCTCCAAATAACCAGCGGCCGTCAAATTTTTCTTTTTGCAGGGGTCAATGCTGTCAAAAGCAACCTGAGCCCGATAAGCGGGGTCGATATTGGCTGTACTTTGAACAAAAGTAGGACTTTCTGAATAGGTTTGAGGTCCCAACATAGGCATATATTCAGGATTTTCGGGAGCGAGTTTTGCAATTTCTTCCGCTCTCCGAACCGTTTTTTCCAACGATTGGTCATCAAATTCATTGATGGTAGAAGACCCTGAGCGTTTGCCAAATACTGCCGTCACTGCTAATGCCAAGTCATAAGACTCACCGCTGGTAGAAACCGTATTGCGTGCATAGCGGATATTTCCTGTACGGCTTCCTGTTAAAATTACACTCATTTCGTCGGCTTTTGAATACGCCAACACCTTATCTATTATCTTTTTAGCTTCTTCTTTCGTTAAAATAGCCATAGTTGATGTCGTTTTTAGTTATCCTATATTTCGACCTGTGTTGATGACATTGACGCCGTTGAAACGAGTTGTTGAGCTTCCGTGCGAAACAGCACTTACTTGAGAAGGTTGTCCTTTTCCGTCAAAAAACGATCCAAAGGTGCGGTAATCATCTTTGTCACAAATCTGCGCACAAGAGTTCCAAAACTCTTGTGTGTTTGACTGATAGGCCACGTCGTCCAACATACCTACGATTTCTCCATTTTTGATTTCGTAAAACAACTGCCCGCCAAACTGGAAGTTATAACGCTGCTGGTCAATCGAATACGAACCTCGGCCAATGATATAAATGCCTTTGTCAACCCCCTTAATCATTTCCTGAACGTTGAGTTTATCTTTCCCAGGGCGCAAAGACACATTGGGCATCCGTTGAAACTGAACCGAATTCCAGTTATCGGCATAGCAACAGCCGTGAGAAGCCGATTCTCCTAAAATATTGACTTGGTCGCGGGTAGCCTGATAATTTACCAGAATACCTTCTTTGATCAAATCCCATTCTTTGCAGGGAACGCCTTCGTCGTCGTATCCAACCGTACCCAACGTATGAGGTTGAATTTTATCGGCAACAATGTTTACCTGCTTACTGCCGTAGTTGAAGCTCTTTGTTTTCCATTTATCCAGTGTTGCAAAGCTTGTACCTGCGTAGTTGGCTTCGTAACCCAATACACGATCCAATTCCGTAGGATGTCCTACTGATTCGTGAATGGTTAAGCCTAAGTGATTGGGATCCAGTACAAGGTCATATTTGCCGGGCAACACCGATTTTGCCGTCATCTTTTCTTTGGCCTGTTTGGATGCCATAATCACGTCTTCAACCATGTCATACGAATTCCGATACCCTACCAAACCATTAGGACCGGCGATTTTTTCGCTTGCCAGACCATCCAAATACTCGTATCCCATTCCCATGGGCGAGCTGATAGCATCGCGGCTTTTAAACTTACCTGCTTGCTTGTTTACGGCCGTTACAGTAAAAGTTGGCCAAATGCGGTGAATGTCCTGATCTATGTAAGACCCGTCAGTAGAAGCAAAATATTTTTGTTCGTTGACAAAAAACAAGTTGGAAGTGACAAATCCAGCTCCGTTTTTCAGGGCTTCTCCATTTACTTTCATCAACAAATCAATCTTTTCTTGAATGGGAATTTGGAAGGCATTTTTTTTAATAGGCGTATTCCAAACGACCTCACCTACGCCTTTTTGAGGAGCTAATACTACTGGCTCAGTTTGGATTTTTGAATTGGCTTTGGCAATAGCAACGGCCGTTTCAGCACATTTGGCAATCCCAGCCTCACTTACATCACTCGTGGCAGAAAAACCCCATGTACCGTTTGCAATAACGCGGATACCTACGCCGTAAGATTCCGCATTGACGATGTTTTGTACTCGGGTTTCACGTGTAAATAAATATTGTTGGAGGTATCGGCCGATACGAACATCTGTGTAAGTAGCTCCTTTCGATTTGGCTACATTGAGCGCTATATCCGCCAATTTTTTCTTTGTAGCAGCATCGGCTTTGGGGTCGAGCATTTGTTCGGGAGAAATTGTGTGCCCT
>JBDHXS010000078.1:0-15262 GCA_039810845.1 Runella sp.
ATAGCTAATGCCAGCCCCTAATGCTATTGCCAGAGTCTTGGGGAATTTCCCCTCTACAAGCTCAGTGCTAATATAGGGAGGGGTTGAATAAGTCTGCAATTGCCTTTTTTCTATGATTATTCCAGTAGAGAAATAAGGGGAAAGTCGTTTTGGCGAAGGCTGATAATGAACTAATAATGGAATCATAAAATCCCGCGTTTTTTTTATCGCTTGTTCAGGGAAATCTCTATGATACTTTATCCAGTTATAACTGATTCCCGTTGAAATAAACCATTTGGGAGTTATAGCGTAATTTCCTGTTATTCCTATCAATAATCCATTACCCTTATCTCGAAATCCAAGTTCTCCTGTAAAAATATGAGTAGAAGTATTACCTCTTACCAAACCAATAGCAGGAGTTACCGAAAAACGATTTTGTCCTATTGTTGAGGAAACGAATAGTATCGGTAAAAACAAAATTAGTGAATACAGTTTTATGGAAGTTTTCATGGCATTTTTTTGTACTTGATAAGCTAACGTATCTAAAAATCCATAGTTTACCAAAGAGAACAGCCACTTTTTAGCAAAAACCGTGAAATGGCAATAAAATAAAAAAATAACCACGTTCCTTTGCTTGCTGATAAAGGCTTCTATCATATCTTTTACTGATTTGGTAGATTTTCAAAGTGGCAGGCGGAAGTGAAATATGTGAGGTGTAATTTTTCTGAGAAAGATTGTATCAGAGTTATCGACGGTTCCTAAATAGATTGCTGCGAAAGCTATATTTTTGCTTTTTAAAATCTTGCTTTCTATGAATAGCCCTTCAAAACCTTCCTTTACCGACTATTTACACTTGCATTTTTTAGTACTGATTTGGGGGTTTACGGCCATTTTGGGAAAGTTGGTCAATCCTGATTTGTCGCGAATCAGTCTTACTTTTTTTCGGACATTGCTGGCGGCTATCGGGCTGGCGTTGGTGCTGTGGCTGAGAAAAGAATGGAAACGTGTACCAGCGCAGGACCGGTGGCAGATGCTGGGCGTTGGGGTGATTATGGGTATACATTGGCTCACGTTTTTTGGCTCGGCTCATGTATCAAGTGCTTCGGTGTGTTTGGCTGGGATGTCCACTACATCGCTTTTTACGGCTTTATTGGAGCCGCTTTTTTCCCGCCGCCGGGTACGTCCGTTGGAGATTTTGTTGAGTTTGGTCGTGATTGTTGGGCTTTACCTGATTTTCAGGTTTGAATTTGACCAGTCTTTGGGCTTGGGCTTGGCGTTGACTTCGGCGTTTCTGGCGGCTCTTTTTACCATTGCCAATAGTCGTTTTGTGAAAAAACATAACGCTTTGCTAATTACCTTTTATGAAATGAACGGGGCTACTTTAGGAATGTTAATAGGACTGATTGGCGTAGCGTTAAGTAGAGGATTAACAAAGGAAGAAGTGATTCCACAACCTATGGATTGGACTTGGATTTTGATTTTGGCGTCGGTTTGTACGGTGTATGCCTATTCGGCAGGGGTTCATTTGCTTCGGAAAGTATCTCCGTTTACGCTCAATTTGACCATTAATCTGGAGCCAGTTTATGGAATGGCGCTGGCTTATTTTATCCTTGATGAGCACATGACAGCTGGGTTTTATGTAGGTACCCTGGTGATTTTGTTGGCGGTAATACTTTATCCTATGCTGAATAGCCGTTTTGCACAAGCTTAGTTTTCACCGAAATACTTTAGTCCAAATTTTATTCCAGCCTTGAAGGTCGGCAGGATGCGGAGCATTTCGCCTAATATATTTACCATTGGCATCAATAAGAACGCAATGAGGCACGCTGTCAATTTGCCACTCTGTTACAAAGTTGTCGTCTTGAGTTTCGCTTAATTTGAGATGCAAACCTCTGCTTTTGCTTTTTACCACCGACTGAATCCAAAGCTCATCAGTAGTTTGGTGTTCACATAGATAAACAAATGCTATTTTGTTTTCGGGTAATCGTTCTCGCAACGCTCTCGCTTCTTCTAAAGCAGCACGCCCTACATCGTCATTGGTCCAAAAAATCAGGTAGATATTTTTCCCAAAATATTTTTTCTTGATTTGCTCCCAAATAGTAATGGGACTTGTAAATTCACTGTTTTGTACCAAAAATACGCCTGATTTGGTTTCTATCGGGTTGTCTATAGTGGCACTGGTGTTCAGATTCAATTGGGTCGATTGTATTAGAGCGGAGTCAACACTTTCTATCTGATGAATCTCGTCTAATGAACGGATATAATACGGGTTTTTGAGCGTAGGGCGGATATGATTGTACCATTGAGTCATTTTTTTATGAGAAAAATTATTGAGATTAAGCACATAAAATATAGATTGTAGATAGTCCAATTCTTTATCCAAGTAAGCCATTCCGATTTTTTTTGCATATAACTCATAGACAGTAATTAAATTTAAAGTGTCTTGTTTTCTTGCAAATAAAGAATTTAGGTACTTTACATCTTTCAAATTGGCCAATCCACCCCGTACAAAGGCTTCAAGTTTTAGCGTATCAAACTCGGTTAAATCAGGTATGTATTGCAATAACAATGCCGCTAGCCTGTTGATAGGTAGCGTACTTTCATCAAGTTGTGGAGTAATAGACAATGCGTGACTGCTGAACTGTTGGTAACAATCTGCTTTGGCAAAAGTGAGGAGAAGAGTAGTGTCTAAACTGACGGTGTTGGCGAGTTGCTTAGTTCCTCCTATTCGTTGTACAAGGCTGGAGGCTGCTTTGGGAGAAAGAGGTGAATTTAATCCCCAAATCCCCCACAGGGCAGTGGGTATGGGTTCATTTCGTTGTTTTAAAAAATTATAGAATTGAGCTTTAGTCGCATTTTCTAATGAAGAAATGACCCAATGGTCGAGTAACGTATCTATCTCAAAAACTGATGTGTGAAAATACTTGATACGACGGTCTCGTTCTTCACATGCTTGTTCCCAATATTTTAGCGCGTTGGTAGTTTTGTAGGGTTTTGCAGGATTGGTTTTGAGCCACTTATGAAAAGTCGTGTAAAACCGAGCATGACGATTGTTAGTGGCTTCATAAAGGCCTCCAAATCGAAGAGGAACGTCAACTTTGCTCAGAGATTCAGCAAAAATCGTGACTTCTACTGTGCCTTTTGCTCCCAAAAATGGCATAACTACGTTTGCATATGTAAGGTAACATTCTTCTTGGGGATAAATCAGTGGCATTTTTAACTCAAAACTTCCGTCAGGTTGGAGTTGTACAGTCCGAACAATCTCACGACTCGATTGTAAAATATTAACCCTTGCCACTGAAATCTCAGGAGCTTGACGATAGAGTTTTAAAGTTAAATTTTCCACTTTTCCGCGCACAATCAGCGTATCTGTTTGGGCATAAACGGAGGTAAAAGAAAGCACTGCTGCTAAACTGCCAATGAAAAAAAGCAGACTCTGTTTACCCTTTTTATGGTAAGTTTTCTCCGAAAGCAGACTCCTGCGGAATGACAAAATTATACTTAGTTTTTTTTTCATTGGTTTATGAGTACGTTTTTTCGATTTCTGACCGTAGGATGGCCTCATTCTGAATTCTGACCGCACGGGCGACCCCGTTCTCACTACTGACTTTTGCTTCGAGTTATCTCAAAAACATGTTTCAATATTTCTTGTTCAATTTCACCAAAAGGTTTGTTGCGCCGACTTACTGTTTCAAAAGCCACTTGGAGGGCTTTTTCGATGCGGTATTCGGTAAACCCTTCGGTAGCTCCTCCCCAAGTAAAAGAAGGAATGTGTTTAGACTGAAAACCTGCCCCAAATACATTGGCATTGACTCCCACTACTGTACCCGTATTAAACATAGTACTTATACCAGCTTTCGTGAAATCTCCCATAAATAAGCCACAAAATAACCTACCAGTGTCTTCGAGGGTATGGGTGGCGTAGCTATAAAGTTTGACGTTGGTATAGTCGTTTTTGAGGTTAGAATTATTGCAATTGGCTCCTAAGTTACACCACTCACCAATGACCGAATTGCCTAAAAAACCATCATGTCCTTTGTTGCTATACCCAAACAATACCGAATTTCCTACTTCACCGCCCACTTTGCAATGAGGTCCCACGGTGGTATTCATCCGCATTTTTCCACCCCAATTGACAGTTGCCCCCTCGCCTAAAGAAAACGGGCCAATGACCACACTGCCTTCGTTGATAGTGGCATTTTTTCCAATATAAATTGGCCCGTTTTCAGCATTAAGAATAGATGCTCTAATTTTTGCTCCTTTTTCAATGAAAATATTTTCGGAGACATAGCTGCGTGTATGCGGGTCGTTAAGTGGTTGACTTGTTCTATGTTGGGTGATTGCCTCAAAATCGGCTTTAATTTGCGCTCCATTTTCTACATAAATATCCCAAATTCGTTGAATAATGGTAATCGGTTCAGGATAAGCTATCAACTTTAAATCTTGTTTGGGGTTAACAACTTCAAAAGGCGAGCGGTATGCAATTACAAAGTCATTACTTACCAAAGCTTCTCCTTGCGAAAGTGTTTTGATAGCATCGGCTATGGATTTAGTAGCGCAGACTGCACCATTGAGGAATACATTGTCGTCGGTAGTAATAAGTGGAAATTTATATTGGAGGTAGGGCTCAGTTAAAAAAGAAGGTTTAGTATGGAGGAAATGTGCCCATTTTTCTGTCAATGTCCATATTCCACAACGTACTTCTGAGACGGGTCGAGTGAACGTAAAGGGAAGTAGATTAGGCCGAATGGCTGCGTCGTCATATAAAATGTAATTGGTCATAAAAATGATTTTGAGGTAAAGATTTTAGGATTTTACAAGGAAATTTCTTCCTGAAAATCTCCAAAATCAAGAAAATCTATTAGAGTTTGTAAGCCTTTAGCAGTCACAAAGATAAGTTTTGCGTAAAATTTATTAGGTTTGCCAATACAAACAATTTCAACCTACCAAACTGTTCAATCCAATATTAACCATGCCGCAACTATCCCAACAAATCGTTGATAGCGAAACGCAATATACTTTTGATTTACCCGTAAAAGTACTTCAATTTGGTACGGGTGTGCTACTTAGAGGGTTGTGTGACTATCTCATAGACAAAGCCAATAAACAACATATCTTCAACGGTCGTATCGTAGTAGTAAAATCTACGGCAGGTTCTGCCGACGATTTTGCTACGCAAGATGGACTCTACACTGTTTGTGTACGAGGTGTAAATAACAACGGACAAACCATAGACGAAGCAACTACTGTAGGCGCTATTAGTCGTGTTGTATCGGCACAAGACAACTGGCGAGGGATACTCCAAATAGCTCGTAACCCACATTTAGAGGTGATTATTTCTAACACCACTGAAGTTGGAATTCAGTACGTTGAAGAAAATATCTTTCAGAGCCCACCCCAATCTTTTCCTGCTAAACTTACGGCATTTTTATATGAGCGATTTAGGACATACGGAGGGAAAAAGGATAAGGGGGTAGTGGTAGTTCCTACCGAACTCATCACGGACAATGGCCTTAAACTTCGTGAGTGTGTCGAAAAGCATTCAGCTTATAATGAACTTGGGAAGTTGTTTAATAAGTGGCTTAAATACCACGTAAAGTTTTGTAATTCATTGGTGGATAGAATCGTGCCAGGGAAGCCCGACGCGGCTACTCATGCTGCGTTGGAAGCTAAGTTGGGTTATGAAGACAGCCTTTTGACTGTGGCAGAGCCTTACTATTTATGGGCTATTGAGGGCGACGACCGCGTGAAGAAAATGCTTTCGTTTGAGCAGCTTTTTGAAAATGTGATTGTAGATGAAGATATTTCATATTATCGTGAACGCAAATTACGAATCCTCAATGGAAGTCATAGTGCCGCAGCACCTTTGGGGTATTTAAGTGGGTTTGATATTACCTTTCAGTGTATGAATGACGCTGCTATGTCGAAATACTATGAAAATGTAATCTACCAAGAGGTCGTACCTACGCTACCTTTTGAAGACCAAGCCGATGAACTCAAAACATTTGCTGGGGATATTCTCAACCGCTATCGAAATCCATTTATCCAGCAAAAACTCATTGGTATTACACTCCAGCAAACATCCAAAATGAATGCCCGGAACGTGATGACTATTCAACGCTACTATAAGAAATTGGGGACTGTTCCCAAGCACTTTGCTTTGGGCTTTGCAGCGTATTTACTTTTTATGAAGGCTGTAAAACAAGAAAATGAGCAGTATTTCGGACAACGTGGCGAGAGTTTTTATATAATTAACGATGAACAAGCTGCCTATTTCTATGAAAAATGGCAAGGAGTAACCACCGAAACAGCTTCTGTTTTGGTACAAGATGTATTAAGTAATACCAAAATATGGGATATAGACCTTACTAAATTGTCTGGCTTTGCAGAGGCCGTTTCGGGTTATTTAGTAGAAATGATGAGTAGCGGTGTCAAGACAACATTAGAGAAAGCAATTTTGTAAATAAGCAAAAAACGGAGGAGTTAGGAACTGGATTTGAGTCTAATTCTTAACTCCTCCGTTTTTTGGTTTTTTAACGATTAACACAACCATGTTTAAAAATAAATTTTTACTCGGACTGATTGTCGTAGTCATTTTGGGTGTAATTGGTTATACTTTTTTTGGGGAAGAAACTACCGTTTCGGATGCCGACTATATTACACAAATCAATCAGGAGCGTAAAGACAAAGATAATTTCTTCCGAAATTCAGAACAGTCGCCACTGGAGGATAAAGCCACTTTTATTGGATTGGCATATTTTCCTCCTAATCCTGCTTATAAGATTGTTGCCAACATCGTACCTTATCATAGTACTGCTCAAGATAAGCAAGTGGCTGTTCCTATGACCAATGGTAGCACCGAAACTTATGAAAAATATGGCTTTGCCGAATTTACCTTGGCAGGAGAAAGTGAGGCTGCTGAGTTAAATGTATATCGTTTGCTTATTTATAAACATGATAAGGGCCTTTCAATTCTGTTTCGAGATGCTACCGCTCCTGAAGAAACCTACGGGGGGGGGCGTTATTTGGACTTCAAAATAGATGATGTGAGGGATAATAAATTGATTATTGATTTCAATAAAGCTTATAATCCTTATTGTGCCTATAATTCTACTTATTCATGCCCGATTCCACCAAAGGAAAATACCTTACCTATACGATTAGAGGCAGGAGAAAAGATTTTTGAGAAAACAGAGTAAATGGGTTGGATTGGAAAAATTACTCAGAAAAATTGATGAGTTTGCTTAAACTTAAAATACATTTTTAGCTATAGCCTTTTATCTATATAATCAATTGATAAACAGTAATATAGTTAGAAAAAAGTTTTGCTCAAATTATTAGGATTTAGAAAAACAATCTCTATAATTTGTACTATAAAAAGAATAAGTAGTACTATGGGTAAAACAATTACTATTAGAAAAGGCTACGATATTAAGATTAAAGGCCCTGCCGAAAAGAAAATCACTGAATTACCATTTTCAGATGTAATCGCCCTCAAACCACACAATTTCTCAACTGTTATTCCCAAATTATCGGTCGAAGTGGGTCAGGAAGTACTGGCGGGACAATCGTTGTTTTACGATAAAAACAACCTCAAAATTCGTTTTCCGTCGCCTGTAAGCGGAGAAATTGTAGGAATAGTTCGCGGTGATAAACGGCGAATTCTCGAAATTCGGATTATTCCTGACCAAAAAAACCAATATGTTACTTTCTCTAAAGTCAATCCACAAGAAGTGTCACGCGAGACAGTTGTTGAACACCTCCTTGAAAGTGGGTGCTGGAACTATATTCGCCAACGCCCGTATTCTCTCATTGCTAATCCAGATGATACGCCCAAAGCAATTTTTGTTTCCTGTTTTGACACCTCTCCGTTAGCGCCCGATTTGGGCTTTATTATCGAACAGGAGCGCTCTAATTTTCAAAAAGGATTAGAGGTTCTGGATAAATTGGCCAATGGTCACCTTCATATTTCTTTACACGCAGAAATTGGGGAGAAAATCTCGGCAAGTGATTTCAGCGGAATTTCAAACGATAAATTTCATCATTTTAAAGGCCCTCACCCTGCTGGGAATGTAGGTGTCCAAATTCATCACATTGATCCCATCCAAAAAGGAGAAATTGTTTGGTATGTTCATCCTCAGGATGTTATCATCATCGGGCGGTTGTTTGCCGAAGGGCGATACCGCGCCGACCGAGTTATCGCGCTGACGGGTAGCTGCGTATCTCAACCTCAATATTTTAGGGTAATCACCGGGCAAAAATTACGCAGTATCACTGATAATAGACTTAATACGTCACATTGTCGGCTCATTCAGGGCAATATATTGACGGGGAAAAAAACTTCAGAAACAGATTTTCTGTCATTTTACGAAAACCAAATCACGGCCATTCCCGAAGGAGATCAACCCGAATTTTTGGGATGGTTGCTTCCTGGATTTAATAAATTGAGCCTTTCGCGCACTTTCTTTTCATGGCTTACTCCCAATCGTGCTTATAATCTCAATACCAACAACAATGGAGAAGAGCGGGCTTTTGTGATGACGGGTCAATACGACAAAGTACTTCCGATGAATATTTACCCAGTTCATTTACTCAAAGCGATTCTGGCCAAAGATATTGAGCGTATTGAGGAGTTGGGTATTTATGAGGTGTCAGAAGAGGATTTTGCCCTTTGTGAATTTGTATGTACTTCCAAAATAGAAGTGCAACGCATCATTGCTGATGGCCTTGAGTATATACGTCGGGAAGGCTAACCGTTAAGAATTGTTGAACCTATACCTATCCCTTTTACTGTGAAAATAGCGAAAAAGCTTCTTAACTCTGTTAGACCCCACTTTAAAACTGGTGGGCGATTTGAAAAACTGCATCCAGCTTTTGATGCGCTGGAGACCTTCTTGTTTGTACCAGGACATACTACTTCACACGGTGTACATGTGCGTGATGCTATTGATTTAAAGCGGACGATGTTCACGGTCATTATAGCGTTGGTGCCTACTATGCTTTTCGGGATGTGGAATGTAGGTTATCAACATCATTTGGCCTATGGAATGAAGGCGTCTTTGATGGAGGACTTCCTCTTTGGCTTCTGGAAAGTATTACCCATTATTGCTGTTTCGTATGGTGTTGGCTTAGGAGTTGAGTTTATTTTCGCCATTGTACGCAATCACCAAGTCAGCGAAGGGTATTTGGTAACTGGTTTGTTGATTCCCCTTACAATGCCCGTCACTATACCCTTATGGATGGTAGGTTTAGCGGCTATATTTTGCACTGTGCTTGGCAAAGAGATTTTTGGTGGTACGGGTATGAATTTTATGAACCCAGCCTTGCTGGCTCGGGCTTTTTTATTTTTTGCATTTCCTGCCTATATATCTGGCGATATTTGGACTGATCTTTCTCCCGAAGTAGGTCACACCCTCGTAGATGCGTATTCAGGAGCTACCAATTTAGTGACGTTTGATTCTAATTTTGCCAAACTTCCTTCAGCTTCCGACATGTTTTGGGGATTTGAGCAAGGCTCTATTGGTGAAACCAGTGCCTTTGCCTGTTTAATTGGCGCTTTTATCCTGATTGTGACGGGTATTGGAAGTTGGCAAATCATTGTTTCCTGCTTTGCAGGAGCATTGCTCATGGGTCTGCTTCTCAACGGGCTGGCACCTGCCGATATTCCTACTCACGCTATGCACACACCTGCTTATTATCATTGGCTTATGGGAGGCTTTGCTTTTGGAGCTGTTTATATGGCCACAGATCCCGTAAGCGCAGCCCAAACCGAAAAAGGAAAATGGATTTATGGATTGTTGATTGGGGCATTTACTGTTGTGCTTCGAGTTTTCAATCCTGCATATCCAGAAGGAGTGATGTTGAGTATTTTATTGATGAATGTATTTGCTCCTTTGATAGACCACATTGTCGTACAACAACACATTAAAAACCGTAAAAAACGTGCATAGCAACCGATACACCCTGATTTATGCCACCGTTTTGTCGGTCATTACCGCAATCGTACTGGCAGTTGCCGCCGAGGGCCTCAAGCCTTCCCAAGAAGCCAACATTGCTTTGGACAAAAAATCCAATATATTGAGAGCTGTACGTTTGGCCTATACTGAACGCGCTCAAATCGAAGATACCTATTCAAAAAGTATTCAGGAAATAGTGTTGGATGCAACAGGAAAGCCTTTGAGTGGTATCACAACAAAGGAGATAGACTTGAAAGAAGAAATGGCTAAAGCACCACAGCAACGCAGACTCCCTTTATATGTATTTACTGAAAAAGATGGCAAAAAATACTATATCGTTCCGCTTTGGGGCGTAGGACTTTGGGGGCCAATTTGGGGATACATCTCATTACAAGAAGACTTCAATACGGTTTATGGGTCGTTTTTTGACCATAAAAGCGAAACACCAGGTTTGGGGGCTGAAATCGCTGAATTACCCTTTCAAACTCAATTTCAAGGAAAGAAAATCATGTCAGATGAAGGTCAGTTTGTATCGGTTAATGTAGTCAAGAAGACAGATAAAGTGAGTTATGGCAATGAACACCGCGTAGATGCCATCTCGGGAGGTACAATTACTTCAAGAGGGACTAATGATATGATTAAAAATTGCACTGCACCGTATTTGGCTTATTTTGAAAAGATTAAGAAATGAACTAAACCATAAAGTACCATGAGTACAGAAACCACCACCGTACCAGAAGTAAAAGAGAAGAAAAAGGAAGGTTTATTCTCCAAAAAGAATTTACAAGTATTACGTGACCCATTGGACGATAACAATCCTGTTACCGTGCAGATTTTGGGCGTTTGCTCCTCATTAGCGGTAACCGTTCAGATGAAGCCCGCTATCATTATGGCTTTGGGCGTAACTGTCGTAACGGCCTTTTCTAATCTCATTTTATCAGCTATTCGAAATTCGATTCCCAATCGCATACGCATCATTGTACAATTGATTATCGTAGCGATGCTGGTTACAATTGTGGATCAACTTTTAAAGGCATATATGTTTGATGTTAGCAAAAAGTTATCGGTTTTTGTGGGTCTAATCATCACCAACTGTATTGTCATGGGGCGGCTTGAAGCTTTTGCAATGGCCCAAAAACCATGGCCTTCCTTTTTAGATGGTATTGGCAATGGTTTGGGCTATGGAGTTATTTTGGTTGTAGTATCTGCTATTAGAGAGTTATTTGGGTCGGGGTCTTTGCTTGGATTCAAAATAGTACCACAATGGCTCTATGACATGGGATATGTGAATAATGGATTGATGATGCTTCCGCCAGCGGCTTTGTTTTTGATTGGGATATTTATTTGGTGGCAACGAAGTCGCAATCGTAAACTCGTCAACGTATCGTAGAGTCATCTAAATCATTTCCTTTTCACCTCTGACCTTTACACTTGTTATGCAGCACCTTATTAACCTTCTAATAAAGACCATTTTCGTTGAAAATGTCATTTTTGCTTTCTTTTTGGGAATGTGTTCCTATTTGGCTGTATCCAAAAAAATACAAACAGCTTTTGGATTGGGTTTGGCGGTCATTTTTGTGATGGTGCTCACCACGCCACTCAATTATCTAATTCTTAAATATATGCTCTATGAAGGAGCCTTGGGTTGGATACATCCGTCACTCAAAACAGTTGATTTGACGTTTTTAGCTTTTATTTTGTTTATCTCTACTATTGCGGGTGCTGTACAACTCGTGGAGATGGTAGTTGAAAAATTTCTACCTGCGCTTTACAGTTCGCTCGGAATTTTTCTCCCTCTTATCACCGTCAATTGCTCTATTTTAGGGGCTGCGTTATTTATGCAGGAGCGCGAATATAACTTTGCCGAAACCACTGTATTTTCATTGGGTGCGGGTATTGGCTTTTTCTTGGCTATTGTTTTGTTGGCAGCTATTCGTGAACGACTTCGTTATTCCAATATTCCCCAACCACTTCAGGGATTAGGGATTGCCATGATTATTACAGCATTGATGGGATTGGCCTTTTTGAGTTTTTCAGGTATTCAACTCTAACCGAAACGATATGTTACCTATACTTTCTGCCAGTGTCGTTATCTTTATTTTGGTTGTTTTATTTTTTGCTTTCCTTATTTTAACTGCCAAAGACCGTTTAATTCCAGATAAAGATATTGCCATCATCATCAATGGCGACCAAGACCACCCCATTTCTGTTAGACCGGGAGCTTCGTTGCTGTCTACCTTAGCCGAAAAAAACATTTTTTTAGCTTCAGCCTGTGGTGGTGGCGGTACCTGTGCGATGTGTAAATGTCAGGTGTATGAGGGTGGGGGAGAAGTATTGCCTACCGAAACCAACCACCTCAATCGGCGGCAAGTACAGGACAAGGTACGGTTGGCGTGTCAGGTCAAAGTCAAGGAAGACATGGAAATTCGGGTGCCTGACGAGGTTTTTGGAATCAAGAAATGGGAGTGTACGGTCGTTTCCAATGAAAATGTCTCTACCTATATTAAAGAATTTGTCGTAAAACTTCCCGAAGGAGAAAACTTGAAATTTAAATCTGGTGATTATATACAAGTGGATGTTCCAGCTATCAATCTTAATTTTAAAAAAGATTTATATCAAATTCCTGAACGATTTAAAGATGAATATGATAAGTTCAAAATTTGGGATATAAAGGCCAAAATAGATGAACCTCTTTTTAGAGCTTATTCGATGGCCAATCACCCTGCCGAAGGCAATATCATAATGTTGAACATTCGATTGGCCACACCGCCTTGGGATAGAACTCGCAATGCTTTTATGGATGTCAATCCAGGTGCTTGTTCTTCCTTTGTTTTTTCGCGTAAACCAGGCGATAAAGTCACGATTAGTGGTCCTTACGGCGAATTTCATATCAAAAAAACCGAAAAAGAAATGATTTATATTGGTGGTGGTGCTGGAATGGCGCCTCTCCGTTCGCATATTTTTCATTTATTTCATACGCTCAAAACAGGCCGAAAAGTGTCTTACTGGTATGGCGCACGGAGTAAAAAAGAGATTTTTTACGAAGAAGATTTTCGAGCTATTGAGCGAGAATTTCCCAATTTTCGATTTGAAATTGCGCTTTCGATTCCTTTACCCGAAGACAATTGGGATGGCTATGTGGGTTTTATTCACCAAGTAGTAAAAAATGAATATTTGGATAAACATGCTGAACCAGAAGACATCGAATACTATTTATGTGGCCCTCCGATGATGCTGTCGGCGGTACAGAATATGCTTGATGATTTGGGTGTACCCAGAGACAATATCGCATTTGACGATTTTGGAAGTTAAATTCATGAAAATATCTTTTTTTGTACTTATTGGGCTTATTTTGGTTACCAACGGTTGTCAAAATAAGCCTAAATTTACTTATTTAGAAGGCCAAGCCCAAGGAACTACTTTTCGGATTGTGTATGCCAGTGAGCAAGATTTTTCCAAACCCATTGATAGCCTCTTTAGGGTTATTGACCATAGTATGTCGTTGTGGGACAGTAGCTCAATTATTAGCAGGTTTAATAAAAATCAGCCTGAAACAAAAGCTGATACCCACTTTGAGACGGTCTTTCAAAAATCTTATCAAGTATCAGAAGCTACTGATGGGGCTTTTGATATTACCGTAGGGCCACTGGTAAAAACTTGGGGGTTTAGCTACAAAAAAGGGTTTCCATTTCCCAACCAAAAACAGATAGATAGCCTTAGAAAATTGATTGGATACCACAAAGTGCAACTCAAAAATGGCGCTTTGATAAAAGAAAATCCAATGACCGAAATAGACTTTAATGCCATTGCCCAAGGCTATACGGTGGATGTAATGGTGGATTTTTTAGAAACCAAAGGATTAAACGATTACATGGTCGAAATAGGTGGTGAAGTACGTACGGCAGGAAAAAATGAAAAAGGCCAAGTATGGCAAATAGGCATAGATAAACCTACCGAAGAAGCAGACGCGAATCGCCCATTGCAGGCAGTAGTAGCTTTGAGCGGGAAAGCCTTGGCAACATCAGGGAGCTATCGAAAATTTGTGATGCTTGAGGGAAAAAAATATAGCCATGCCATAGACCCTAAAACAGGATATCCAATTACTCATACTTTGTTGAGTGTATCGGTCATTGCTGATGATTGTATGACCGCCGATGCCTATGCTACAGCCTTTTTGGTAGTAGGTTTAGAAAAAGCAAAACAGATTGCTCTGAAACATCATTTAGAATGGTACGGAATTTATACTGGTAAAGAAGGTAAATTGGAAACGTATAATACAGCGCGGTTTTTCAAAACTTCTAACCAAATCAATTAAGTCTCATTCGCACAAGCTTCTCCAGGTTTTCGTCCACAAACTCCACAAACGGCACCTTCTTTCTGCAAAAAGGCACTATTGCTAGCGCAAGAGCCTTTGAATTCCCCCCCTTTGATGAAGAGCAATCGGACACTTAGAAGTGCAACACCTATAAGTACCAATAAGACAGAAATAGTGATTACGGGAATCATAATTGTTTTTTTTCTAAAGGTAAAAATAAGAAGTTTCTGGACAAAATTTATAAATAATATTTTTCCGTGATTTATTTGAATATTGAGAAGATAATTAATATATTCGTCTTTGCTATTCAAATCCTAAACCCTTCAAATAGAAACGCTTATGATTCCCGTGAAAAAACTGCTGGCAGATAAGCCACAATCAAATGTTTGGAGTGTTTCACCTGACAATACGGTGATTGAAGCTCTCTTTTTAATGGCCGAGAGGAACATCGGAGCCGTAGTAGTACTTGATGATGAAAAATTAGTAGGTATTTTTTCAGAACGAGATTATGCCCGAAAAGGAATTGTCCAAGGTCGAAAAGCTAAAAGTACAACTATCACCGAAGTAATGACTCCAAAGGTGTTTACTGTAAGTTTAGACATGGATATTAGGGAGTGTATGAAATTGTTTAGTGAAAAGAAATTTAGGCATTTGCCTGTTATGGATAAAGATAAAGTAGTGGGGATTTTGAGTATTGGAGATATTGTTAACTCTATCATGAAGGAGCAACAAGAACACATTGATTTCTTGGAGCAATATATTACCCATGCTTAACTTGAGGAGGATTCTTACCCCTAAATGCCTTTTCTAAACCTTTTACCTGTTAATTCCTATCCTTATGGCTATTTTATTGGTTGTCGTGTTCATCGTTGGATATGCCCTTATTGCGTTTGAACATCCTCTTAAAATTGACAAAGCAGCCTCCGCGTTACTGACGGGGGTTTTTTGTTGGGTTATTCTTTTGGTAGGTTTTGAAAATATGCCTGCCATTCAAGCCCTTGCCTCGCCTCCC
>JBDHXS010000079.1:0-15214 GCA_039810845.1 Runella sp.
CGCGGCGGTCCGACCCAATGGGGGAAATTTGGCGATGACGGTACAGAATTTTATTCGATGCATTTTTAACTATTACATCTTCGTTTACTTTCAACGTTTTCAACGCATCAGCCAGAGAACCTTTCAAGACATTGGCATTGCTCCAAATTTCGTTGACAATGGTTTGAAATTCGGCAGGGTTATCCGTTAAACTTGGAGACTGTTCGGGTTTTGTTCCTGCTACTTTTGCCCCCGCTTTCACCAGATCGCGGAGTTTTTTCAACACGGGTAACGTCATGTACTTGGCCGTTTCGTCCAGTACCAACAATTGATACGTATTACCGCTTTGGGCTACCAATTGGCCATTTTTGACCTGAATGGCACTCATTAGTGCCGACGAATTGACAAAATCAAACTCATAACCCGACGGAACAGCAGGGAGTTTTTCTCGACAAATCCACGTGATATTGTTGTTTTCGCCGTAATAGTAAAGCACATCGGCTACGTTGCGGCCTTGTTGTAGCAAATAACTACTGCGCCCCAAGTACGACATCCACGCCTTTCCGCCTGCCTCGGCCCAAGTCTCCTGACGGGTGAAATACTGCCCAAATGGCCCAAGCGAAAAGCCAGGTTTTTTATCGTCCAAAGGCTGGTGAACAGAGGTATGTATCACAAAACGATTCACTCCCGAAGCCATTTCTAAATCGGCGGTACGTTTGAGTTTTTCGGGATGTTCCTGAAAAGGCTTGCCCACCGAGGTCATAGACTCCGCAGCTACCGCAGGTTTTCCGTAGATATTGGCTACCGAAGCTGATTCTCGGATGTCTGCTTCGCTACGTACTTCTTCATCGGCACCTCCTGCCAAGCTTCCTGGAGTCCACATAGCCGACATCGGGATTTCAGAATTACGTTTTACGTCCATGCCATCAGCCAAATAAATACGCCCCCCTTCGTGCGACTCGGTATAACGTTTCATACCGCGTTTGATGAGTTCTTGCCCTATCACATCATAATGATTTTCGGCAATCATTTCGCCAATGGTCTTACGAAAATCCCACAAAAACTTCTCGCTATCCTGCCGCGACTTCACAATCCTACCCGTCAGCACAGGAATCCAAAGTTTGAGATCATAACCACGACGTTTTTGAAATTCGGCAGGAAACTCTTTGGTCCAGTTCATGTGTCCAGCTTCATAGCTATCCAACACCATGTATTTCAAGCCTTTGTCGCCCATCAAACCACCCGTAGCATCTTTATACATATCCAAATACGTATTGATGTATTTCTTAACGGCTTCTTTATCCAACTTATCTACTTCCAAACCCGTTGCTTCAGGCGAAGCAGGGTGATTTTGACGCCCTGTAAGCGAATATCCCAAGCGGATCAGCCCCCAACCCCCAATGGGGGCTTCCCAATTGACTGTTCCATCAGGTTGCATTTTATCGGTTATATCAATAATATCATTGGGGTAAATGACATCGGTACTTATTCCCCCATTGGGGGTCAGGGGGCTACTTTCTTTCCAGGGTGTAAAGCCCGCCTTATCTTCAAATTGGTCAATGCGGTCGGTGTTGTACAGTACAAATTCCGCCACTTTTACGCCTTCGGGCTTTCTATCTGCTGGCACGCCCATCATTGCCATAAAACCATTAACTTCTGGCTTCAACGTTTCCCAACACATACGCCAGTATTTAGCGGTAGTTGGAGCAATAGAAACCGTATTCAAAGGATTGGTGCCTCCTTCTACGGCGGCAATAGTTCTGAAATTGACCCCATCATCGCTGACTTTCAGCGTTCTGTTTTTGGGATTACCGTTAAATTCTGCCAGCGGTGTTTCGCTTGCGCCTGCCACTGAAAAAGCTTTAAACGTTTGGGGAGAATCAAACTCGTATTGAATCCACATATCTTTTCCAATTTCCATGGCAGGCAGTTCCGATTTTTTCAACAAATCATTATCGGTCAAATCTGCCAAGGTAAAGTTTCCTCCACTTGCACTTACCTTGGGGTTGAGTGCTGCCAATGTTTTTTCAGTATCAGAAAGACGGTAAGCAATTACAAACGCATCTTGGTAAAAATTAGGTTTATTTCCCACAAAACCACCTGTCAACCCTCCTGCACTGATTTCAACATTCTGAAATTTACCAGTGACATCCGAAGGACGGGGCAATTTGCCCGAAAACATTTTCCCTCCTTCGATACGCGTCTCTGTCCAAACGTACTTTTTCATGGCGTCTTTGGGTTCAACCCAAGGGCCACCCGTTACGCTCCAGCCTGGCGAACCAGCAATAGTCATTTCCAAATCTTGCTTATCGGCCAATTCGGTGGTAAACTTAAAAGCATCTTTCCAGTCGGGTGTCATAAAGACCAACTTCTTTGGCACAACCACTGGTGTAAACAAATTGGCGTCAAAATTATGAAAGCCGCCAATTCCTACCCGACTCATCCATTCCAAGTCTTTCTGGATGCCATCTTTGGTAATATTACCGTTCATCCAATGCCACCAAACGCGCGGTTTGGCCGAATTGGGCGGGGTTTGAAACTGGGTTTTGTCTTGCGCATACCCCCTTAAACTTAATAGTATAAGAAGAATTAAAACAGATTTTACAGACTTTTTCATTCTAATTAATTCATTATTAAACAGTTGAAAATTGGGAAGCATTCTTGAATACTCACAGATAAACGTATTTTAAGTAAGGTATTGAAATCAAAAATGGTTAACAATTAACAGATAAAGGCTAACGTAGTAAACCAAGGGTTTTGTAGTAGTACTCAACCATTTGCTTCAATGATGCGAGGTTATTGGGCTTTTCTTTCGTATCTCGCTCAAACATCACATAGCCTTTAAAACGTTGTTGTTTCAATTCCTGAAAAACCGCTGGAAAATCCACTACGCCCGTTCCTACGGGTACATCTTGGAGTTTGTTATTGTTGTATTCAGCAATGTCTTTGAGGTGAATACCAATGATTTTTCCGTGTAATTTCTTTAAGGCCAAGACAGGATTTATTCCCGATTTTGGATAATGCCCAAGGTCGGGGCAGGCTCCGAAGTTGGGATGCCCTTTTAAAGCCGCCAACACTGAATCAGGATGCCAATAAATGCTATTCCCATTCCAGTGGTTGTGCAAGGCCACTTTTATTCCGTAGGCGCCTGCCAAACTATCCACGCTATCCCACAAATTACGGGGTGGTTCTCCCGTCACGTATTTTACTCCAAAGGCTTTTGCGATGTCGAAGTCTCGTTTCCATTCGGCCACGGTTTTTCCTCCTACAATATAGATTGACTCCATTTTAAGCCCTTGGTCGGCCACTTTTTTCTTTAACTGCTCAATCCCCGAAGGCGAGAGTTTCATTAACACCGAATCTTTTAACTCTTTTCCCGCTTTGGCAAATACAAATCCTTCGACGTATTTTAAGGAAGCACTATCGGCATAGGCCAATTGCTCGGGAAACGACATCGTGCTAAAGGTGTAGAGCGCCACGCCCAATTTCCAATCTACTTTTTTAGAAGATGATTCCTGCTTAGACTGTGCGAACAAATTACAGCCATTTAACATCAGGCCAACCACAGCAGCGGCTACGAAGAAAATTTGATATTTACGCTTCATTTTTTGAGATTTTTCACGAAAAAATAAAATTATAACGAGTGCTGCATCATGTACTTGTATGTTTTTTGGTCATAATTGGTACTCATACGAAGGTTAGACAGTATGAGGCATTTATTCATTTCTAAGCAAAAACTCACGAATCGAGAGGGTTTTGATGCCTTCGTAGGTATTGCCTTTAAATCCTTCCAAAGTGACAACGATTTTAGGATACTGGTCTTTGATTTTCAACAAATTACCAAATTCTCTTTCAATAGTTTTTTCTTCATTCAGACTTAATGCTACTTGAATATACAGTCTTTCACCCCCTTTTTCGCACACAAAATCTATTTCTTCAGGATTCAAGGTGCCTACATAAATCTTGTATCCGTGTACGCATAGGTGGTTATAAACGGCGTTTTCGAGCAATTTGCCCTTATCATTGGGTTTGTATCCTCTGATGCCATTTCTGATGCCTAAGTTCTCAAAATAGTATTTTTCATTGGTTTCAAAAACCCGCTTGCCTACGATGTCATATCGCTCTACTTGATGAATAATATATGCGTCCGTCAAATACTTGATATACGTTTGTACTTGATTGGATGCCAAGTTGATAGCTTGTGATTTTAGGTAGTCGCTGATTTTTTTAGCAGAAAAAATACTTCCAATGTTATCAGCCAAAAATTGTACTAACTGCTCCAAAAAGCGCGAGTTCCGCAGCGAATATCGCTGGATAATGTCTCGATATAAAATAGTTTGATACACACTTTTGATGTATTCAAAAACAATGGAATCTTCTAATTGCAGATGAATTAGGAAAGGCAATCCACCAAATTTAAGGTACTTTTCAATCGTTTCAGCGTTATCATTGAGTTGGTGAAATGCCATAAACTCAGTATATGACAAACTATACACGGGAATTTCGACATAACGACCACTCAAATAAGTTGCTAATTCGCCAGAAAGCAAGTTGGCATTGCTTCCTGTGCAGTAAATATCCATGGTTGAATCTAATGCCAAAGAGCGTAAACCTACCTCAAAACCGTCAATATCCTGTATTTCATCAACAAACAAATAGGTTTTGGTTATTTTACTTTTTTCTTTTTGCACATAATCGTACAAATCTTTACCTGTTTTGATTGATTCAAAAGCCAAGTCTTCTTTGTTGATGTAAATGATGCTGGCTTTTTTGTCTGTTTTTTTGATTTCATCCATCAATTGAAACAGCAAAAAACTTTTACCGACTCGTCTTTGTCCCGTAATGACTTTGATAAGTTGTTTTCCAATAAACGGCTGAATTCTATTGAGGTAAATAGTGCGTTTAAAAAGTATATTCATTTTTAATTATAGTTAAAACTAACAAACAAAAATATATAAATTTTAACTATAATTAAAATAAAAAATCACATTACAATCTGATTATCACCTACTTTTAGTGGAATCAACTTACCTTTCCAAACAAAATTTCCAGCCACAGGCGTATCAATTTGAATTTTCCACTTGCCATTTTCGAGCTTATAACTGGCCGAAATACTTCCTTTGGGGTGGGGCATTGTTCCACTTATGTCCGTCAATTGCCCTAAATGCGGCTCAATTTTCACTTTTGAGAAGGCCAATCCATCGCTATCAATTCCGAGAATTGTTCGGTAAAATTCAATGTTAGGACTTGAACCCCACGCGTGGCAATCGGAGCGCGTTTTGTCCACATCCGAAGTTTCAGCCCAGGTGGTCAATCCCATCTGAATATTTTCGCGCCACTTATCGAGCCATTTCAAATAGTCATTACCCTTGCCTGCTTTGATAAGGGCTTGATGTAAATAGTACTTAAAATAAATAGAGGCTGGGGCGAGTTGGTTATTGGTTAGTAGTGATTGGGCAATTTGAGCCGCCTCCTCGCTACTTGCCATTCCCGTCAGAATCGCCAACGAATTGGTATGTTGTGAAAACTCATCTTTTTCTTCACGATCGGCAAAGAGTTTTTTGCTGCTGTCCCAATAGTTGGCTCGGATAGCCTTTTTTAAAGCAGCGATTTCTTTTTGGTATTGAGCAGCAAACGCCGCATTTCCAAGTTTTGTTTCCAAATCTGCCGCCACTTGGTACGCCCAAAGCAATTGAAAATCAAGTACCGCCGACGTACCATTGACACTCATTGGCCCCGCTCCTGCCTTCCATTCTTTAAAATTATCCACCCAGTCGGTAAACATCCACTGAGGCGTATTTTTGAGTCGTCCGTCGGCTTGTTGGTAATTTTTAAAATAGTTTAGAATTTGCCGCGTACCACTTATTTTACTCTTTACAAAATCCGTATCAGCCCCATAGCGCGCGTAATCTTGCAGCATACCGATATACCAAAGCGAAAAAGTGGGGATAAATTGTGGCGTGTAAGACGGATGTCTGCTCAAGGTGACGCCTTCGGGTGTTCGAGAAAAATCCATGAGATTGATGGCATTTTTCACCAGACGGTCGTCACCACTGTTGTACAGCGACACCAAGGCTTGTATGCGGCCATCGCCTATGTATTGAAGCTGCTCATAATAAGGGCAATCCATGTATGTTTCGTAGGCACAAAGGCGAGCGGTACGCCAGCCAATTTCCAGCATCTTGTCCATTTCGGGCTGATTGGCCACCAGTTGGGCGTTCATTTTAAAAGGATAGCCCGTAAATGTGCCATCAATATCATTCAAAGTTACCGCCTCATTTTGTGTGGTAACACTTATTTGGAGATAGCGATACGTTCGGTAGGTAAGGCTGGTAAATTTCTGATTTTGGCTTCCGTCCGAAATGAGGCTATCTGCCCGACCTATAAAATTTTTACCAGTAGTTTCGTTTCTATTGCCTTTGCCCATCGCTTTTGTGTAAAGTGCCTCAGCGTATCGCAACGTAATGGTAGCCGCTTTTCCTCCACTAAATTCTACATTTGGATAGGCGTTGGTGAGGTAGCTTTGGTCTAAAATGAGGGTTACTTTCGAGTTGGCAGGTATTACCACCTCTGATTTTTTGGCAGGAAAATCAGATGGCAAACCAGTAATTCCCTCGTTACTAACCACTTTCGCCAGCCTTTCATCTTTCAGTTCCATTTGAGGTATGATAGACGGCACCAGCATCCAGCCACTCATCGTCCCAAAAGCTCCTAAAATGTTTTTGGGGACTCCACCACCCACGGGGCTTGCTTTCTGCCAGTTTTTATCGTCAAAGCTTTCACTTTGCCAATTTTTGGAACTTAAAGCCATGTTTCGTATTTCACCCGCACCTGCTACATAATAGCCCCTGCCTCTAAAAACCAAAGGGGCAAAGCTGTTGTCTTTTTCACAAAGCCAAGTGTTGTTGGTGTTTATGGCCGACTCTGCCGAGGTAGCTCCTTGCAAAATAAAGCCCGTTCTGTACGTTATCTGCGCCTCAGGTTTAAATTCGCCCTCATTCCAAACTTGGGCGGCAATGATGTTTTTTCCTGCTTTTAAGTAAGATGCAATATCCACCGTTTCATAATTCCAATGGGCAATATCGCCACGGGCAGGACCCATCGAAACCAGTTTTTCGTTCACAAAAAGTTTGTAACGGTTATCGCCTGAAACGTGAATTTTATAGATTGAGGGTTTTGAAGCCAACTCAATGGTTTTGCGAAATAGATAGACCCCATAACCATCATTACTTGCGTTTGGCACGGCTATCCACTGGGCGTGCCAACGCTTGTTGATGACATCGGGTTCACCTGTGGGTGGACCAAATTGAGCCTTTGCAACAACTGACGTTAGTGCTACTAAAAACAGGGCTATTACCTTTATTTTTTTCATAGTTATTAAGGGATTAGGAATAGATGTTTATTTCAATTCAGCTTTCAAAAAGTTAATTACTTTAGTTCTAATTTCATCCACATCGTACATTTTACCGAAATGTGGAGCATCTTTTACTATGGTAAGATCACTTTTGACTCCATAATATTTAAGCCAAGCATGGAAGAGTTTGGATTGCTTATTAGAGACAATATTGTCTTTTTCTCCGTGAAAAATAATGAAAGGAGGGTCGTTTTTATCAATGTATGTAATGGGACTTGCTGCTTTTGCCAAATCGGGGCGTTCTAAGGGTTTTGCCCCTATAAGAATACCTTCGGGTGACTTTTCGTCTTCATTGCCAGGCAATAATGTTAAATCAGTAGGACCATAAAAATCAACCACCGCTTTGTATTTGAATGGACGATAAGAAGCTGGAAAGTACAAATTATCAACTTTATTATTTTGAGACGTACCCATCAACGAAGCCAAATGTCCACCTGCCGAAAAGCCCATTAGCGCAATTCTGTTTTTATCGAGATTATATTTATCGGCATTATCATACAAAAACGAAACTGCTTTATTACAATCTTGCAAAATGGCAGGAAAAACAGCGTTTTGAGCAAAACGATAATCAATGGATGCTATGGCAAAACCGTTTTCAAGCATAGCGTTTATGGTGTTTGGCATATAGCCCATATCAGCATATTTATCATTGCCTATCCAACCACCACCGTGAATAAATACTACCAACGGGATGCCGTCCAACGGTAAACTTCCTTTGGCATTTGCTGGCAAATAAATATCAAGTAAATGCTTTTTCAGCGTATCATTATTGTAAGGAATATTTCCATGAATAACCGTACCTTGTGGCATTCGACCATGAATTTGGCTCGGCGAAGGTGGTTGGGCATACGAAACAAAAGAGCTGAAAAATGAGAAACAAAAAATAATCCAATGGTTCATTTTTTTCATAATAATCTTATTTTGATTGGTCAATTCTTTCATTAATCCATTTAAAAAATAACTCATTTGCTTCGTTGGCTATACCCAAATTTGTATTATTGAAACCGTGAGCCCCCAATGGAAAAACGGCTAAATAGCTTTTATTACCTGCCATTCGCCACCGTGTTTCCATAAACATAGTGTCGTCTAAAAAAGCATCTGCTGTTCCGACCAAGAAAAAAGCAGGCGGTAAGTTTTTTAAATCAGCATATAGTGGCGAATGTAAAGGTTTTTGGCGTTCTTGTTGGGTCATATCACCACAAATAATTTTCAACAATTCTTCCAACATATTTTTATTCAATCCCCAAGTTTCATCGGTTGCATTTCTATGAGAGGGGGTTAATCCTAAATCAAAAATACCATGTTGAAGCCCGACACCAAGTACATTATGAGTAGCTTTTAGGGAATCACGTACATAGAGAATCGTGGAAGCTGTGAGTTGAGCACCAGCCGAACCACCGCCAATAAAAATCTTATTCGTTCCAAATTCAGCTTTTGCATTGGCAAAAAGCCATTTAGCCACTGCATTACAATCATAAACTTGGGCTGGAAAAGGGTTTTCTGGAGCTAAATGGTAATCTGGACTAACGACCAGTACATTGCATTTTCGAGCCATTATGTCATTCAACGAATCATCTGACATTGCCGAACCCCAAATATGTCCGCCACCATGAATATTGAGATAGACAGCCTCTACTTTTTCGGGTTTAAATATTCGCAGATTTACTTTTCCAAAAGGTCCATCAATTTCTTTTGATGTTGGTTTCAGAGCTGTATTTACAGGTTTATCCATCATTTTACGAAACATCTTAATCAAATCATAATTAAGTTTGATTGGCGGAAATTTAGGTGAGGATGTATAATATTTTATAGTTTCCTGTTGATATTTACTGTAATCAACTGAGAGATTATTTTGCTGTGCTTTCAAGCAAAATGTAAAACTCATCAATAAGCATAAAAAGAATAGCTTTTTTTTCATTTCTATTTCAATGTTTTAATCCATTTTATACAATTTTCTATCCATTGAACATCACTTGATGGATTATTCATACCATAACCATGACCGCCTTTGGCATAAAAAAATGACTCAACTGGCACTTTGTTTTTTTGTAAAGCAGCTATAAACAAAAGGGTATTCTGAACAGGTACAGTTTCATCATCAACTGAATGAGTGATAAATGTGGGCGGTGTATTGGCATTTACCTGCAATTCGTTAGAATATTCCTTTACTTTAGCAAGATTTACAGGCATTGCTTTGAGTTTTTTATCTACGTTTTGTAAATCTTTCAGTAAGATTTTAAAGTCTTCCAAAGGCATTTCACCAATTAAATTGAAGCGAGAAGCATAATGCGTAAGGCTATCTGTAAAACTAATTACAGGATAATTGAGTATCAAAAAATCGGGTCTAAGGCTTGTATTTTTAGGGTTTGAAATTTGTTCTTTCAAGTAATGTGTTCCTGCGGTTGAAGCCAAGTGTCCGCCTGCCGAATTTCCAGCAATACCAATTTTATTCGGGTTTATCCCCCAATTTTCGGCATTTTCTCTCACCATTTGAATGGCTCTTTGGGCATCTTGCAAGGGTACAAATTCTTTATTATTTACAAATTCTGCATTGGGCATACGGTATTTTAAGACAAAACCTGCAATGCCATTTTCTTGTAATTTTTTGGCAATCGCATGACCTTCGTGGTCAATGGCTACACCAAAATAAGCACCACCTGGGCAAATAATTACTGCTGCACCCTTTGCTCTACTTTTTTCGGGTAAATACATTGTTAAATCGGGTTTAATAATACGATTTATAAAACGTAAATCCCCAAAATGAAGTACCGAATCTTTTAATGTGGTTTCTCTGGAATTTGGAATTTCTCCTTCGTAAAGAGGCAAAGATTTTTGAGCTATCAGCTTTTGTCCAGATGATAGAACGAATAGAATAAAGAAAGAAATTATATTATTTTTCATGTTGAAGTTTTTAAAAACAAGGAGTAGAAAACTCTACTCCATTGTTTCGATTAACCTATGATGAATTAAAATTTGTAACTAATCGTCAAGAAATAAGCTCTTGGCGGCAAACTCAATGTTGAATAAACGGCATTCGGATTTGCTTCCAATCTTGCTTTTGTGAAGCCTTGGCGGTCGAGAGCCGCCGGGAAACCACCTGGTGCCGACCAACCCATAATTCCGTTTTGGTTAAATAAGTTATTGATATTAGCCTGTAATTGGAATTTTGAACTTAAATTATAGCCTAAGTTCAGATTAGTTTGGTTAAATGCTGGCAATGAAAAAGCATTTGGCACATTGGCAGCACGCTTTCCCATGTAAGAAAAATCAAGCGATGAATAGAATTTTCCTTTATTATAAGAGGGCGATAACCTGAAAATTGCTCTTGCATTATTATCCGTTTCATTCCCCGAAAAATCTTGAATCACATCATCTGTTTTGCCATTTGCCCCAGTTATCCAAGTTTGGAAAACAGTGGCCGTTGACTGTTGAAAAGTAGCAACCGCACGTACACTAAAATCTTTTGTGAAGTTATGATTTGCTTCAATTTCAATACCTTTTGTCGTGATTTTATTATACAAAACAGGCAAAGCATAAATTGAAGATAAATCTGCTGTTTCTTGACCAACCGTTTGCTGTGGCACATTGCTCAAAATACTGAAAAATGGCGTTACAAATAAATTAGTATTGCCCGATTTTAGTTTATAACCAACCTCAACTTGCTGTACTTTTTGGGCAATTGGATTCAAATTTGCCGCACCAAACGCTGTGTTTACATTGATAAACATATCTAAATCGGGAGCTTTGCTTCCTTGCGAGAAACGTGCATAAACTGCCTGATTATCAGAGTATTTATAATTCAAACCTGCCGAAAACGAGAATGTACTCACTTTTTTATCTTTGTACGAATACGTTGCTGTGATTTTGCCCGAAGTATTATCATACAAAGTGAGTGGGTTTCCATCAAGGCCACCTGTTGTCGAAGCCACCGTTCCAGCTACTTGGTTTGTGCCGTTATAACCTACGTTTTCGTAGCGAAGCCCCCAATCAAAATTGATTTTTGAGTTGATAGACCAGTTATGTCCAAAAAACAAAGCTGCTTGTTTTTGTGTAGCATCTTGAATATTTACTGGAGCAGAACTTCCTGCGCCACCAATAACACCTTCAGGGTTGGTTACTTGGTATGTTTTGCCATCAAAGCCATTCAAGGTGATTTTTGTAAGCGCAGGGCGAGGCGAGGTCATTTGGGTAAACGTAATTCCTGCACCAGTCGAGTTTAAGCGATTTAAAGATGAGTTGGCATAAAATAAACCTGCTGTAAAACTCATGTTTTTAAATCTTTTAGAAATCGTAAATTGGTCTATCAACTCTTTCATGTTGTTTTCCATGAAAAAACATGGGTTAAAAAACAAAGAGTTTTTCTGAATAGATGCACCTGGAAAATTACTGCCTTGGTCAATAAAATTAAAACCTGCAAAATTGCCATTGATGATATTGGGTGCTTGCATGATTTTGCCAAATTGCGTCCCTGTGGCTTGGTCTAAAAAGTTATATGTTCCAAACTGCCCCAAAAGCCCAGGAATAGCATAAAATACCAGACCATCTGCTGCAAAAGGGTAAGCAACGGCGGTAGTATTCCAAGTGGCGTGTTTGCTTGAATACCTTATTTTATTGTCAATCGTCCAGCCTTCCCCAAACGTTTGTTCCCAGTTTAAACCAATGGCATTATCTTTTGAATGAATTTTATCCCGAGAATCATAGTGTTTTTTCACTCCTGTATCATTGACTGTAAAATCTGAAATGACTGGTGGAATCAACACAGAGTTGGTTTGTTCTACGCCAGCGGGCAACTTAGGGTCGGCAAAACCGATGGTTGGTAAAAACTCAAACCAAGCATTGTGATCGTCCAGCATTTTGAGATATAATTTCAAACTACCGCTTTTATACACTTTTGCAACATTGGCTTTTATTTGACCACCATTATTCATCGGATACCCTGGGTATCTGGCTCCATCAGACTGACGAAGAAAGCCGCCAATGTTATAAGTAATACTTTTGTCTTTGCTTAATGGCCCGCCAAAGTTTACATCTGCACGGTAAAACGGATTTTTACCGTTTCCTTCTAAACCAAATTTGGCTCGAACTTCACCCTCAAAAGTTTGTCCGCCTGTTTTTGACACATAATTGAAAATTCCACCCGGTGCGTTGTTACCTAAAATCGAGGCAGTTCCACCACGTACCGCCTCTAATTTGCCCAAAGTGGCATCGGCTCGCAGAAAATAGTCGGGGCCATAATTGCCATAAGTAGCGTTTGTTACGGGCAAGCCATCTTCTTGCATTGAAACATAATAATAACCCGAAGCACCGTCGTTTGACCCCACCGAAACCCCGCGTGAATACACGGTATTACGGATTTCTCCCAAAGATGAGTTGACAAAAACGCCGGGGATATTTTTCAATAGATCAGCCGCGCTATTGGGCGTTTGAACCGATAACTGTTTAGCGTTCAAGACCGAAATCGCTACCGAAGATTCCATACGCGAACGCTTATCGAATACCCCCGTTACCACTACTTCGTCCAGCGACGCCAAATCTTCCTTCAATACCACACTGAGCATTGTTTGGCTTCCTACTCTTATTTCTTGTTTGGCATAGCCTATGAATGAAAAGACAAGAATCGCATTGTCGTCAGCTACCTCTATGCTAAATTTCCCATCGGCCCCTGTTGTTGTGCCTTGTAATGTACCTTTAATTTGGATGCTTACGCCAGGAAGGGGTTCTGTTTTCTCATTGACGACACTTCCTGAGACAGATTGTTTCAAAAAAGTGTTGCTATCCGTTACTTTCTTTGATTCAATGGGTGCAACATTTACTTCTTTTTGTTTCAAAACAATTTGATTTCCACTCAATTGATACTCAATATTTAGCGGTGTCAGTAATTTTTCTAAAGTATTTGCCACTGATTCGTTATAAACCGAAAGCGTTACTTTTTGGTTAGATTTGATTACTTGAGGACTATAAAAAAACTTCACATTTACTGATTTTTCAATCTGGGCGAGTACATTTTTCAACTTTTCATCACTTATCTGAATACTCATTTTTCGGTTGAGTATTTCTTGTGCTTCTACTTTTTTTGACCAACTAATGCCAAAAAAGCTAAATGCAATGATGAGTCGAACCAACGAAATTTTCATACATTGGATGATTAAGTCACGGTAATTTTTCATACTTTTGATTGTTTTGTTTGATTTTGCGAAACTTTGAACATGACAATCCCTTTTGCCAAATTTTGGTTATGCTACTTGGCGGGGATTTATAAAGCCAGTGGTTGGTCCAGAACCATTGGCTTTTTTATTAAATTGGGGAATGTAGTTTTTTTTACATAGGCAGAAAGTGGGTTATATCAATGACATCCTCTTGAGTTGATTACAATTTTCCCTTCAAGCACTTCGTAAGACCCTCCCACTATTTTGGTGATAATGTCTAACTTCTGAAAAAGGCTTTCGTTTTCAAAACGTCCCGTCACTTGGCAATCTTTGAGCAAGGTTTCGTCAAAGACAATTTCGATACCATAGGCTACTTCAAGCCTTCTAATCACTTCTTTCAGGGGAGTTTCTTCAAAGTCAAAAGTTAGGTTTTCTTCCGAACTGATTATAGAGGGGGTTTGAATGAGTTTTTTATCGTATTGGTCAGTTTCTCTGTCAAAAATCGCCTGCTGATTAGGCAACAGTATCACGCCTTTCAGCTCGGTATCATCTGTTTTTGCATTTTTATAAACACTCACTTTCCCTTCTTCAACCGACACTTCTATTTCCTTGCGATTTTCGTATGCTTTCACTCGAAAACGGGTGCCTAACACTTTGGTAGTCACTTCATTGGCTATTACTAAAAAGGGGCGCGAGGGGTCTTTGGCAATGTCAAAGGTAGCTTCTCCAGATAGTATCACTACCCGCTTTTCTTTTTCAAACTGTACGGGGTACGAAATCTTACTGCGTGGAGCCAGTTTCACCGCCGACCCATCGGGTAAATGAATCAAAAGTGGCTTGGTCAATGCCTTTTTTTCTTCAGTTTGACTACTTTCTAATATACTCAAATTGCGCTTATAAGAAGAGGGCTTCGGAAAAAAGTAATACCCCAGTACAAGCAAAACAATGATAGATGCCGCCGCCATCCATGTTGATTTGGCGGTATATCGTCGAAGGGGAATTATTTTTTGGTTTGTTTCTTGGATACGGCTGAATATAAACGATTTAGCCTCTGCCGACAATTTTGTTTCTTCGTAAGATTTTAAACCCAACCGAACTGAACGAAGTATGTCAACTGCCTCGTCATATTCGTAAGTATTGTGCATACTGCACCACTCTATCCAAAATTTATCGCTTTGGGGCGTAGGTTTCATTTGATGATTTACGAAGGTATCATCAGTCAAAAAATCAGAAACAGTAAATGATGTGTAGTCTTTCTTCATTGGTTATTACCCTTTGTCGCAAAGACACACAGAAAGGAGTTATATACTCGGTAAAATCAAAAAATAAATTGAAAAAGTGACAATACTAACAAGGGAAGAGATTTGCGTAGTTTTTCTACGGCTCGGGCAACCAAGTTTTGAGCCGACTGCCGATTGATGCTCATAATAGTGGCGACTTCGCTGTATTCCATTTCTTCGATAAAACGCAGTCGTAGGGCTTCCTGTTGACGAGGTGGAAGTTGTAAAATTAGTTTATTAGACCTCTTTCTTAAATAAATATAACTATTTAAACATTTAGGTTTACCAATCCACAAACAATTAACCAAACTTGAGTAATATGATTTAAATGATTTCGATAGGTCTCTTTTACGATACGAAAGCACTTACATCTTCGATTAGTATGCTCAATTATT
>JBDHXS010000080.1:0-15213 GCA_039810845.1 Runella sp.
TGTATCTCGCTGCAATTTTGATCCTATCTGAACCAAAGTTATGCTCCAAATAGAAAGTTTAAACAGCTTCAATTATTATTAACCGATTTTCAAGAAGAATCCTACAAATTTTCCAATCATCGAAGCCGCCTGGCGGGTTTCCTGCACACCGCTCTGTGTTTGTTCTGTTACTTTTTTCAAAACGGAAGGTTGTGGCAACACATTTTTCTTTGGCTGATTGACAACACGCTCTGTAACAGCTTTATGAACAGCAAATACATTGTGCGGACGACCAATTGAAAAAGCAGAAGTACTCAACAAACACAGAACGGCGACGAGGATGATAGCTTTCATGACTGTATGAGTTTTTAAGAGTTGTTTTGATGTTTAATTTGTTCTATGGCTGAATTCTTAAACAAAGATATATGTTTTGTCTGGTATTATGCAATACAAAGTACCTTGTTTCTTGTTAAAAAATGTTAAACGGCGAATTTAAGTGACAAGTGGTAAGTGATTTTTTTCGTCTTGAAAAGCTACCTTTTATCAAATAACCATTGACGACTTAGTTTCAAGTATATGATGCAAATGTGCTATAAAAGGTTGCACTCTCCCAAATAAAATTGACAAAACCCCTCTAATACCCGATGAAATGCGAAAAATATCGCGTGAACCGTTACGATTAAAAGTTTCTTGAATTACATTCTACTAAAGTAAAGGCGTTTCCCTTTCTCCGATTCATCAAATACGCCATTAGCATACACCAAATGCCCCGATACAATGGTATGGGTAATACGTGATTGAAACGTAGTTCCTTCCAAAGGCGACCAACCGCATTTAAAAAGAATATTATCTTTAGAAACGGTGGATGTTTGATCAACATCTACCAAAACCAAATCAGCCCAATAGCCTTCCCGAATGTACCCGCGACGGTCTATTTGGAACACATCCGCTACGGCGTGGCACATTTTCTCCACCACTCGTTCCATGGAAATCTTACCCTGTTGTACAAATTCCAACATGATATTGAGCGAGTGCTGAACCAAAGGCAAACCCGAAGGCGCCTCCCAGTAGCTTTTCGATTTTTCTTCCCACGTATGCGGCGCATGGTCAGTGGCAATGACGTCAATGCGATTGTCGAGCAAGGCCTGAAAAATTTGTTCTTTGTGATGAGGAGCTTTAATGGCAGGATTGCATTTGATTTGTGTTCCCAAACGGCGATAATCTTCAGCATCAAACCACAAATGATGCACACAGGCCTCCGAAGTAATTAGTTTCACTCCCCCATTGGGGGGCGGGGGGCTAAACAGAGCTGTTTCTTCGCCAGTTGAAATGTGTAAAATATGCAAACGAGCGCCATGCTTTTTGGCTAAATCTACTGCCATAGATGACGATTTGTAACATGCTTCTTCATTACGAATCAGTGCGTGAATGTCATAAGGCACGTTTTCACCGTATTGTTCTTTAAATAAAGCATTACGTTGACGAACGGTAGGCTCATCTTCACAGTGGGTGGCAATTAGGCAGGGAGCATTGGCAAACAATTTTTCCAAGACTTCGGGCGCATCCACAAGCATATTTCCCGTAGAAGAGCCCATAAAAATCTTGATTCCGCATACGTCGGGACAGATGGTTTTCATTACTTCCTCATAATTGTCGTTGGATGCGCCCATAAAAAAGGAATAATTTGCCAAAGACGTTTGCGAAGCAATCTGATATTTATCTTCTAAAAGCCCTTGCGTCAATGCATTAGGCACCGTATTGGGCATTTCCATAAAGGAAGTTACCCCACCTGCTACAGCGGCTTTGGCTTCGGTATAAATGGTCGCTTTGTGCGTCAGACCTGGTTCCCGAAAATGCACTTGGTCGTCAATCACGCCCGGCAAAAGGTATTTTCCCTTGGCGTCAATTACTTTAGAGGCCGATAAATGCTGTAAATCTGTACCAATTTGTTCAATAATACCGTTCTTTATAAAAACGTCTTTTGACGCAATTTGCCCTTCATTCACAACCTGGGCATTAAGGATAAGAATAGTTGACATAATTTATTTTGGGTTGATTCCAACCTTTTTGATTCTTTGATAGACTTTATAAGTAATCGGTTCATTCTATAAATCAAAGCCAAACTTACCACTCATTATTTTAACAGCCACGTCATGCGTTTATTTTTATTTTTTAGCCTGTTTGTCTTCTCTACGTATGCCCAACAGCGTTTCACAGTCAGTGGCTACATACGCGAAAGCGGGAGTCAGGAGCAATTGATTGGGGTCAATGTTTATTTGCCAAATACTACCACCGGAACCACTTCCAATACCTACGGCTTTTATTCCATTACCTTGCCCGCGGCTGATTCTGTAACTTTAGCCTTTTCATTTGTAGGCTACGACACCGAAACCCGTACCATAAAACTACATAAAAATGTAGAACTAAACATACAATTAGCCGCAATCGGACGACAGTTGAATGAGGTCGTAGTATCAGGAAAACGTGAAGCTGATAAAGTCAGTCAATCGGCACAAATGAGCCGAATTGACATACCAGTACAGCAAATCAAGAAAATACCTGCGTTTTTTGGCGAAAAAGACGTATTGCGCGTCTTACAACTCATGCCAGGTGTACAAAAAGGCTCAGAAGGACAAACAGGTATTTACGTACGTGGCGGCGGGCCTGACCAAAATTTAATTATTCTCGACGATGCCCCCGTTTATAATGTTAGCCATTTATTTGGGTTTTTCTCCGTTTTTAACGGCGACGCCCTCAAAAGTGTTGAATTGACCAAAGGCGGCTTTCCAGCGCGGTTTGGGGGACGGCTTTCGTCAGTGTTAGAATTGAATATGAAAGAAGGCAACAAAGAAAAACTCCACGGCGAAGGCGGTGGTGGACTCATTGCCAGCCGATTAACGCTTGAAGGCCCTTTAAAATCTCGTAAAACAAAAACAGCTAAATCTTCCTTCCTAATTTCAGGCCGACGCACTTATTTGGATTTATTGGCTCGGCCGCTCATTGCGGCTCAAAGCGACGGAGACGGTATGGGTGGCTATTATTTCTACGATTTCAATGCCAAACTCAATTATGATTTTGGACAAAAAAACAAATTATACGTCAGCGGCTATTTTGGCCAAGACCGCTTTTTCTTTCGAGAAAAAAGCACTTCTTCTTCAAGTGAAGGTGGATTAAACTGGGGCAATGCCACGGGAACCCTGCGTTGGAATCACCTTTTCAATGAAAAATTGTTTTCTAATGCTTCGCTGATTTTCAGCAACTATAAATTTCAGATTTATGCCAAAGAAAGTACCAATTTCGCGGGTTCCCAAAGTGAATACGAATTGCGTTATACATCAGGTGTACGAGATTGGGGATTGAAGTACGACATTGACTATTTTCCCAATCCGCAACATGCTCTACGATTTGGAATTTCAAGTACTCTCCACCGATTTACTCCCAGTGCGGTGGTTGTCAAAGACTCTGATATTGACCAGTTTAAAACAGAGATTGAGGCCATTAACAACGTAGAGTCGGGTATTTATGCCGAAGATACTTGGAAACCTACGAATTGGCTAAAAATGAATGTGGGAGTGAGATTGAGCCATTTTAAAGCCGAAAATCACAACTATTTCCGTCCTGAACCCCGCATTTCGGCAGCTCTAATGCTTCGTCCTGACTTGTCCTTTAAATCATCTTATGCCCGCATGAACCAGTATATTCATTTGCTTTCCAATACAGGTATCGGTCTGCCAACAGATTTGTGGGTGCCAAGTACAGCCAAAATTGCCCCACAACAATCGAGTCAGGTGGCGGCGGGTTTTGCCAAAGATTTTGAAAAACAGGGCCTTGCCCTGACCATAGAAGGTTATTATAAAACCATGAATAACATCGTCAACTACAAAGAAGGTTCCAGTTTTTTACTGATTGACGACCCAACCAATGCCGACAAAATTCGTTGGGATGACAACATTACCAGCGGACGCGGTTGGTCTTACGGAACCGAAGTATTATTGCAGAAAAAAACGGGCAAACTCTCTGGCTGGATTGGTTATACGCTCTCATGGACACAATGGCAGTTTGCCGAACTCAATTTCGGACAAAAATTCTATCCCCGCTACGACCGTCGTCACGATTTATCGGTCGTAGGCATTTACGAATTCAGCCCTCGCATTACACTTTCAGGCACATGGGTCTATGGCACTGGAAATGCTCTTACCCTGCCTCAAAGTAATTATACAGCTTATACTCATAACTTAAGCCCCCAAGTGCAATACGGTCAAAATGCCTCTAATCCGTCGATTATTTATAATTCTTTCAGCGGTGGACGGGGCGTGAGTGATTATGGTCCCAAAAACAGCTTTCGGGCTGAGCCTTACCACCGTTTTGATTTGAGCTTACAATTTCATAAGAAAAAACGGCATCATGAACGAACATGGGAATTAAGCATCTACAACCTCTATAATCGTCGAAATCCATTTTTCTACAACCTTACAACTCGCCCAGTATATGATGCGGCAGGAAAATATATAAGAAGTGAAACAGCCCTACAACGCATTTCCATTTTCCCGATTGTACCAACATTAAGCTACAACTTTAAATTTTAAATAGTTAACACAGATTATCTATTAGCCGTTCTCAGTTAACAGACTGAAAATAAAACAACTATAAAAATGAAACATCTCTTTTCAATACTTATAGCCACCATCTCCATCAGCTTTTTTTCCTGCGAAACGCTGGTGAACGACGTAAATCCTAACCGTTTACCTCAGAGTACTAATAAATTGGTGGTGCATGGCTATTTGTCACCACAGGATACTGTCATTTTGATCAATGTTTATTACAGTAGTCAATTAATTGGAGGAATCCAAGATCTCTACTTGGGCAATGGCCCCGCAGTATCATTGGGCGATGCAAGCGTAACCCTGTCAAATCAGGGAAAGAGCGTAGTCGTTCCTTTCGATTCTAAAAGTGGAAAGTATAGCCTCAAAACTACTGTAATGCCTATTTTGGAAGGGCAAACATACCAGCTAAAAGTAGTGAGAAATAGTGAATCTGTCGAATCTTCCTGTACTGTACCCAAAGCAGTAGCTATTCAGGAAATAAAACAAGATTCTGTGCAGTCAACCAGTATTTTTTCAAGTGACCCTAAATTTATTCCGCCTAAAGATTATCTTTATCGTATTGTTTGGCAGGATATACCTGGCCAACCCAATTATTATCGTGTGGGAGGTTATGCCTACCAAGTAGAAAGAATTCCAGCATCTACAGACAGATTTGAAGAGCGCCCAAATATAGTGCAATTAAGCTTTAGAGAAAACAATCGCTTGGGCGATTTTTTGTCGGATGAACGCACTGATGGGTCCGTGTTTATATCAAATACTGGAAAACTACCTGGCTATTTTTCGTACAATAGAACTATCGTCTCTTCAACTCGACGTGTCGAGTTATTTTTGCTTTCTTGTGAAAAAACCTACTACGATTATCACCGTGCCGTACAAACTTTTGATAGAAATAATCCTTTTGCCGAACCATCGTTAATTCCTTCTAATATTAAGAATGGATTGGGTTGCTTTGCAGCTTATAACCGAAGTACATTTATTGTGAAAAAGTGATAAAATTTGGCAACGCCAAATGGAGTAAAGACGTATAAGCAAATACACCCCTAAAACGGTGAAAATCATATTAGTAAAATAAGTCATAAAACTCCTTTTAGAATCATCGTAACTCACTCTATTCACACTACATGCAAAAACTTTTACCTGTACTTATTACATCTTTTTGGTTATCATTGATTTCTTATGGTCAAGGGGCAGCAGATACTCCAATAGTTTCCAAAAATTCGCCATCACTTCCTCTGGCTCTCTATGAGTCAGCTACGATTTTATCACCTCACTTATACAACGGCCCTCGTTACCATATTTACGATAGTCGCTCTAAAGATCATCAGTTTTTTGAACTGGAAGATTGGAGCGAAGGATCTATCTATTATGATGGTCAATTGTTTGAATCTGTTCCTATGTTGTATGATATTGTAAAAGATAAAGTAGTGATAAAGTATATTGAACGCTCTGGGTTGATTCAACTCCAAAGCGAGAGAATCAAAAGATTTTCCTATATCAATCACCAATTTATCCGGATTGAAGAAAATAAGGAGGCCGGGATTGATTTATCTACAGGATTTTATGACCTTTTATATGAGGGCAAAACCCAAGTTCTTGCAAGGCGCATGAAGCAAAGGCAAGAACAGATTGAAAACAATAGAGTAAATGTCTATTTTCTACCAAAAACACTCTTTTATATCAAAAAAGACGGAATCTATCACCCCATACACTCCAAAAGGGCCGCATTGAATATATTTGAAGACCAAAAGAAAGCGCTAAAAAAACACCTTCGCGAACAACATATCAACTACCGAAAAGCCAAAGAAAAGGCACTTGTTCAAATGGCTACTAAATACGACCAATTACTTCGCCCATGAAAAACTTCTGCCTACTTATCCTATTCTTTTGTGGTCTCTTTCATTCGGTGTTGTTTGCTCAAACGAAATCTGAAAAACGAATTACTGCTACTTTCAATGATAGTCGTTTTGAGCAGTTTGTGAAAGAAGCAGAAGCCCAAACAGGTTGCTATTTTTACTACGACGCTTCGCTGCTGGATAGCTTAAAGATAACACTGCAAGTGAAAGAACAAACACTTGTAGCTGTACTATTACAGGTTTTTAAAGATACCGAATTTAAATTTGCGATTGACGACCAATTACGCGTCTTTGTTACCTCCGACCAAGCACTGATTACGGAGCTTCCTTCCAATTTATTTGACCTTAATGACAAGGAGGAAGCTGACAAAAATACATACGTAGCTCCTACAACCGAGGAACAGGATAAATTGTTGTCAACAGCTGAAAGCAAACTCTATAACATTGGCGCACAACGGCAGCGAATCACAGAAGGAAAGTCCACCCTTTCGGGTTATGTAAGAAACAGCGTAACAGGCGAACCTGTCATCGGTACAGCGGTTTATATTGAGTCGCCTTCTATTGGGGTTTCAACGGATGCGTTAGGCTTTTTTGCCTTGACGATTCCGCGAGGCAAACATACCCTAAAAATTAAAAGTGTCGGGATGAGAGATACCTATCGGCGAATCGTACTGTATGGAGATGGCAAACTGGATATTGAAATGCAGGAAAGCGTTACGGCGCTGAAGGAAGTTTCCATCACAGCAGGTAGAGATGTTAACATTGCAGGCACTCAAATGGGCCAAATGAAACTCAGCATCAAAACCATGAAGCAAGTTCCCACCGCTTTTGGCGAAACCGATTTACTTCGTACCGTAATGACCCTGCCGGGAGTAAAATCTGCCAGTGAAAGCAGTGTAGGGCTTAACGTTCGTGGTGGCTCGACCGACCAAAACCTAATACTTTTCAATGATGCCGTTATTTATAACCCCTCTCACCTTTTTGGCTTCTTTTCTGCCTTCAATCCTGATGTGATTAAAGAAGTAGAATTATACAAAAGTACGATACCTTCCAAATACGGCGGACGATTATCGTCGGTATTGGAAATCACCAGCCGTGATGGCAACAAGAAAAAATTTGTAGGCTCTGGCGGAATTGGCTTGCTCACCAGCAGGTTTGCCATAGAAGGCCCTCTTCTGAAAGAAAAATCCTCTTTTATTTTAGGTGGACGTACTACCTATTCCAACTGGATTTTCAAAAAACTTGAAAACCCTTCCTTCAATAAAAGCAAAGCTTCTTTTTATGATATAAACCTTCAAATAAGCCACGAAGTAAATGAGAAAAATAGTATTACACTCTCAGGTTACGTGAGTAGCGATGACTTTAAACTCTTTGGTGATACTACATACGCGTATCAAAACCAACTAGGCTCTATCAAGTGGAAACATACATTTAATTCCAAATTTTACGGTGTTTTTGCAGGAACATACAGTCGTTATCAATATTCTGTTGGGAGTGAGCGTGTGCCAACCAGTGCATTTGATTTAAAATTTGAAATCAATCAAAGTTCGGCAAAAGCTGATTTTACATATTTTTTGCATCGTCAGCATACACTTGATTTTGGGGTTAATTCAGTTTACTACAAATTGTTCCCAGGCACTTTACAACCTACCGCCAAAGAATCCCTTCTGCGTCCTGACGTTTTAGAGGCAGAGCAAGCAGTCGAAAGTGCTGTTTATATTGAAGACCGTTTTGACGTTAACCCACGACTTTCGATTACAGGCGGATTACGGTTCTCCCTATTTAATTACTTAGGCCCCAAAACTGTATTTAATTATACGCCAGGTTTGCCAATAGAAAAACTCAATACCGAAGGCTATACCAAATACAGGTCGGGTCAAAACATCAAAACCTACCAAGGCCCCGAATATCGGCTATCGGCACGTTATCTAATCAATAGTACTACCTCATTGAAAGCCAGTTATAACACCACCCGTCAATACATTCACTTATTGACCAATACCATGGTAATGTCGCCAACAGACATCTGGAAATTGAGCGACTCATACATCAAACCGCAGCTGGGCAGTCAATTTGCCATAGGGTTGTACCGAAATTTGAGGGGCAACAAATTGGAGCTTTCGATAGAGGCTTACTACAAAAACATTCAGCATTTTCTTGATTATAAAAGCGGTGATTCGCTCATTTTGAATCATCGAATTGAAACTTCCGTGATTTCTACGACTGGGAAAGCCTATGGAATAGAGCTAATGGCTAAAAAACTGGCGGGAAAACTCAACGGATGGGTAAGTTATACATACGCCCGAACGCTACTTCGTGCCGACGACCGTACCTCATCTGACGCTCCTAACCAAGGAGAGTACTATCCAAGTAACTATGACAAGCCGCACGATTTTACACTGGTGAGCAATTATAAGTTTTCGCACCGCTTCAGTCTTTCTTTAAACTTTACATACAGCAGCGGGCGCCCTTATACGCCTCCCATAGGAAAATATGTTTTGGAAGGAGTTCAACGAGTTTATTATGCAGATCGCAACCAATTCAGAATTCCAGACTATTACCGAGTTGATTTTTCCATGAATATTGAAGGAAACCATAAAATCAAAAAGTTAGCGCATAGTTCATGGACATTTGCCGTCTTTAATCTATTAGGACGACAAAACCCATCATCGGTTTATTTTCGGACCCAAAACGGTATCATCAAAGGATATATGCTGTCTATTTTCGGGCGACCAATTCCTACTCTCACTTACAATTTTAGGTTTTAATACCCTAATAAAACACCAAGCTATGAAATGGGTTTCTACATTAACTGCCCTTGTTGTTGGCTTTCTCTTCTTAGAAAGCTGCGTTATCCCTTTTTCACCTCCAGAAGTAGCCTCTGCTGATCGTTTCTTAGTTGTAGATGGATTTCTAAATACAAATGGCAAAGATAGCAGCCGTATTACTTTGACATATACCCAAGTGGTCAGTAATAAAAACACCTTTTCGACTGAGTTAAAGGCGCAAGTGATTGTGGAAGGTGATAAAGGAAGTACATTTACTTTTACTGAAATAGGCAAAGGGCTTTACCGTTTGGCTCCAAGGGTATTTAATACAGCTGAAAATTATCGGATTCGTATCAAGACCACTGGCAAGAAAGAATATCTTTCAAGCTACGTAGCTCCTAAGCAAACCCCTCCGATAGACAGTATCACGTATAAAATAGCCTCAGATAAACAGTCTGTCCAAATCAACGTCAATACCCACGACCCGCTCAATAAAACAAATTTTTATCGTTGGAAATTTGAAGAGACTTGGGAGTATTTCATGCCTCAATACTCACTATATGAGATAAAAAATAATGCCATTATTGATCGTGTAGAGAGCATTAATAGGTGCTGGAAAACCGAAACGCCCTCCAATATCTTGTTGGCTTCTACCATCAAGCTTAGCCAGGATTTAATTCGAGATGCTCCAATTACCAATATCCCCGTTGCCACCAACAAACTTCTTGTCAGGTACAGTATCCTTGTCAAGCAGTTTGGGTTAACTGAAGAAGGCTTTAAATATTGGTCTGCCTTGGCAAAAACTACTGAGACAACAGGTGGATTATTTGATGCGCAACCCTCCCAAGTGACTGGTAATATCGAGTGTACCACAAATCCACAAGAGCTTGTTTTTGGTTTCTTTACAGCGGGTGTTCCTCAAGAAAAACGTATTTTTCTTACCTTGGGGTTAGGACTTTATTCTCAATGCCCTCCCCTTGACACCCTTTCTATTGCTGATGCTATCAAAGCCCAAAGCTTTCTTCTTACGCAATATTGGGCCGATGGCGCAAGAGTTCCTGAATATGTAATCGGTGATCCAGGCTGCGGAGATTGCCGTACCAAAGGGGGAGTCATAAAACGGCCAACTTTTTGGCCATAAATCTTTCTTTCATGAAAAATAGTTTTCTATCAATAAACAAAGCCCTCGCATTACTCAAAAAAACAGCGATTGTTACATTTATTTTGATTCCAATCGTTGGGATTGGTCAGCAAAATACCCTGTCACAGCAGCTTGTTCAACATAACCAACGAGCAGTGCAAGAAAAAATATTTGTTCACCTCGACCGTCCACTGTATTTGGTCGGTGAAACGATTTGGTTCAAAATATTTTGCGTAGATGCTTCTCTTCATCAACCTTTGGACATGAGCAAAGTGGCTTATTTGGAAGTGTTGGACAAAGACCATAGTCCTGTATTACAAACCAAGGTTGCGTTGGAAGAAGGTAAAGGGTATGGCTCTCTTTTTATTCCTCCTTTTCTCCAAAGTGGAAATTATTCTGTTCGGAGTTATACCAATTGGATGAAAAATTTCAGCCCTGACTTCTATTTTGAAACTACCATCACGATTGTTAACCCATTCAGTAAACCTATCTCCTCTCCTACCCCAAAACCATCCATCGCTCACGACTTGCAATTATTCCCCGAAGGAGGAAATCTCGTTAAAGGTATTCAGAGCAAAGTGGCTTTTAGAGCAATCAGTGAAAATGGCAAAGGAATTCCGTTTAAGGGAACTATCGTTAACCAACAAAATGATACTGTGGCTCATTTTGAGCCCGTAAAATTTGGTATCGGCTCTTTCAATTTCACTCCTACTGACGGGAATCAATACCGAGTGCTACTCAACGACACCCAAAAACGCTGGTTTACGTATAAAATGCCTACAATTCAAGATCAAGGGTATGTAATTCAGGTCAAAGATTCTACGGCTATTTTTCTTCAGGTAATCGTATCAGCACATAACCGCCAAGGTGAAGTATCTGTATTAGCCCATTCTAAATCTATTCCGAAGTTTGCGGAAAAAAGTACGCTCAAAGAGGGGAAAACCGTCTTTTTAATCAATAAAAACAACTTAGGCGACGGCATTACCTCAATTACACTTTTTGACAACAACCAAAAACCTGTTTGCGAGCGTCTTTATTTTAAACGCCCCACGCAATCTTTAGCAATTGGTGTTCAAATAGATAGAAAACAGTACGCCCCACGTGAAAAAATTAACATTGACCTGACTTCTGCTCAAAATACTGCTCCAGTTGTAGCTGATTTATCAGTGTCGGTTTATTTGGTTGACTCACTTCCCGTTCCCGAACAAACATTGATTGAAAGTTATTTAGGTCTTACTTCCGACCTCAGAGGTACGATAGAATCGCCTGAATATTATTTTCAAAATACTGGAATTGAAGCCGACCAAGCACTTGACAATTTGATGCTCACCCACGGCTGGAGTCGGTTTAAGTGGGAGGAAGTTATCCAAACTAAAGTACCTAATTTTGCTCATATTCCAGAAGTCGTTGGGCATTTGATATGGGGAAAAGTGATAGACGTTAAAACGGGTTTACCCGCCCCTTATATTGACACCTATCTTGCTGCCCCCAACAAGCGCGCCCAATTATTTGTTTCTACCAGCAATGCAGAAGGAAAGGTTTTTTATGAAATGAAGCATTTTTTTGGTTCTAAAGAGGTTATCGTTCAAACCAATACCGCTAAAGACAGTACTTACCGAATAGAAATCAATAGCCCTTATTCTGAAAAAATTTCTTCTTATTCAGTGCCTGCCTTTTCATTTGATACTGGCTGGAAAAACCCTCTTTTGACACGCAGTATCAATATGCAGGCCCGTAACGCATTTCTACCTAAATCTGCCCAACAGTTTACGACAAACGAAACTGATACATTGGCTTTTTTTGGAAAGCCCGATGAAAAATATCTCTTGGATGCTTACACTCGTTTCCCTACTGTCGAGGAAGTAATGCGTGAATATGTGCCAGGCGTAGCAGTCAGAAAACGCCAAGGAAAATTTATTTTTCGAGTATATGATCAATTACAATCCAATATTCCTTTTGAAGAAGAACCTCTCATCATACTCGACGGTGTCCCTATTTTTGACACCGATAAAATAATTGCTTTTGACCCACTGAAAATTAGGAAACTGGAAGTAATAGACGGGCTGTACTATTTAGGACCAGTAGCTTTTTCGGGGATCGTTAGCTACACTACCTACAAAGGAGATTTGGGAGGACTCCAACTTGACCCACGTGCTTTGGTATTTTCTTACGAAGGAGTTCAGGGACGAAAAGAATTTTATGCCCCTCGTTATGAAATAGCGGAGCAACAAAAAAATCGCGTTCCTGATTTCAGAAATTTACTACATTGGTCGCCTCAAATCATTACAAATGAACAAGGAAAGCAGTCTGTAAATTTTTATTCTTCTGATCAAACTGGTACTTACAAAGTTGTTGTTCAAGGATTAACTAAAAACGGCATTGCGGGAAGCAAAACGTTGACATTTGACGTAAAAAAATCGTCTTTATAATAGCTATACCACAAAAAAGAGTCGGGCAAGTGCTCGACTCTTTTTATTTTCAGATTGTTGTAAGTGTAAATTAACGGGTAAAGGTACTATTTTTTTAGGTTATCCAATGCCTATTTGAGACTTACTTCGCCCGTTTTGCCTTTTTCTACGGCTTTCATCACGCGGAAGAAATTGCCGCTCCAAATTTTCTCAATGTCTTTCTTTGAATACCCACGACGCACGAGTTCGATGGTCATGTTTTCGTATTGACTTACGTCGAAGCAATCGGCCAAAGCGCCCCCACCGTCGAAGTCAGCACCCATTCCTACGTGGTCGATACCGATGAGCTTCACCATGTGGTCGATGTGATCAATGGCATCTTTGACCGTAGCCAACTGAACAGGGTATTTTTTGTTCAACTCCATAAAATCAGCGCGGGCTTTTTGTTGTTCAGCTTCGGGCAAGGTCATCATTCCACGACGGTCTTTGATGTTGTATTTGGTATATAATGCCTTCATCGCCGCTTCTCTTTCGGCACTTGGAGGAATGGTTTTAACGTAATCGCTCAACAAGTTGAGTTGCACAACACCGCCGTTTTTAGCCAATGCCTTTAGCATATCGTCGGTGAGGTTGCGCGGGTGGTTACAAATAGCCTTAGCCCCTGAGTGCGTCGCTACCACGGGTACTTTCGAGAGGCGAATCACATCATAAAAAGTTGAATCTGATACGTGCGATACGTCAATAATCATCCCCAAGCGGTTCATTTCTTTCACTACTTGCTCACCCAACGGACTCAACCCTTGGTATTCAGCTCCTTTTGGATCGGTAGAAGAATCACAGATGTCGTTGTTGCTCGAATGGCAAAGCGTCATATAACGCGTACCCAAATCGTAAAACTTCTGCAACATACCCAAATCGTGACCGATGGTGTAGCCGTTTTCTACCCCAATAAAAATCGCGCGTTTGCCCGTTTTACCAATCTTAATGGCCTCTTCGGGCGTTGTAGCCAAGGTGGCCATTGAGCTCGTATTTTTTAGCGAGGTATGAACCGCATCAAAAATCTCCAATGCCCGTTTTTTAGCCGTTTCGTGGCCTTCGGGCGTGCGCGGGCCTTGACCCAAATACACCGCAAAAAAGATGGCATCTAAGCCACCACGAACCATGCGTGGATAATCCACTTTACTGTTGGTCGTGCGGGCGTCGTTGTCTTTGGTAATGTCAAATCCTCCGCGGGCCAGCAGCATCGGCGTATCGGCGTGCGTATCTAGCGTAAAGGCTTTGTCGTGGATTTTTTTTGCTTTTTTTAGCAAAGCTGCGTCATCTTGTGCCGAAACGGTAAAAGTCGCCGCCGCCAAACAGGCAGAAAGGGTGGAACGGAAAAGGTGTTTCATTGGAATAATCTTAATAGTTTATGGAAAAATAAGTAAACAATCAGAAAGCGTAATTACCAGCAAATTACCAAAATAATAGTAGTAACTCATCTCTTCATTAGGCTTTAGCCATGATTATGCAGATAAGTCATGGCTAAAGCCCCAATAGATGGTATCTTAAAAAGCCCCAGCCTAAAGAGCTGGGGTTAGGGTAAAAAGATGCTATAAGCATTAGCTTACTTGGCAAACCAAAGTTTCAGCTTCATGTCGTTGACACCTCCTTGAGCTTTGAGGGCTGCGCTAAAATTAGTGTAATTCAAGGATTCCTCAGAACCTGGATAAGGCAAACGTGTTGGAATGACGCCGCCATTTACGTTGATAACCGCTGGTTTCAATTCAGGAATACCCGTACGACGGAATTCCGTCCAAGCTTCAACGCCTTGTCCGTACATCGCAATCCATTTTTGTTCCATGATTTGTTTGTAACCATCAGCCCCAGATTTGAGCGCGTTGGCTGTTAAGTAGTCAGCCCCCACGGTAAGTTTGTATTGGCTATGCGAGGCTGTGATGGCATTGGTATAATTAGTAGCCACATCGCCCGCCGCTGTGATACCTTTGTAAGCCATCTCGGCTTTGATAAACAACAACTCTGCGTAAGACATGATTACGCCTGGTGCCGTTGCAGCCACAAAATACGCCCCTACTTTTGAGGTTTTCGATAAGCCTAAAGTATTGGCATCGGCATTTGACAGCCCGTTTGGAACACCTTTGTAATCTCCGCCATCAGCAGGTTTATCGGCATATACCGCCAAGCGCGCATCTTTCAAGGCCGCCAACTTATTCACGAGTGTAGCACTTACACGGTGGTCATCGCGCGTTTTGCGATTTTGGTTAATGGGGTTGTTGTTGTTTGTTGCGTCGATGTAATTTAACTGAATATTCTCCGACACTGAGCCAATCACTGGGTATTTAGCAGGATCTCCCAAAATTCGGTTGATTTCCGCTTTTACATCAATGGCCGCATCGGTCTTGCTTAGCATTCGATTCAACAAGCGAAGACTCAACGAATTGGCAAATTTTTTCCACTTTG
>JBDHXS010000081.1:0-15163 GCA_039810845.1 Runella sp.
GGTTGTGTGGCCGCACAGCCGATTCTTTATTTATATTTCACTCATTGCTAAATAATCAAAGGCTTACCTATTGGCATCCTTTTCCGTTGAGTATGATTCTGGTACCCTGTACTTGGTACGTTGCCCCCAACGATTGACAGATTACATCTAATTTTTCGTACATTTCGAGTCCGTCTAAATTGCCTGTCAGCGTACAGTTTTTTAGTAATTCATTCTCAAAAAATAATTCAATACCATAGGCTTTTTCTAAGGTTTGAACCACTTGAAACAAAGCTGCATTTTTAAAATTAAAAGCCGACGGAATCACTTCAGCAGCCTTGATAATCTCTGGCTTCTCTACCAATCCTGCCACAAAATGCTGCTCTTTGGCAAAATAGGTTACCTTATGATTAGGTGTCAGTACTACCCCATTGTCTTTTTGTTTATCGGGTGTTTTCTTTTCAAACACTGCAACTTTTCCTGTTTTTACAGCTACTTCAATTTGTTTATTTTCGGTAGCTTTTATCCAAAAACTTGTTCCTAACACTTTCGTAACTACATTGCCGACACTCACCACAAAAGGCTTCTCTGGATTATGAGCAATCTCAAAAAAAGCATCTCCTTCAAGCTGAATTTCTCGCACATTTTCAGAAAAAGTCTTGGGCGAAATTAGTCGCGATTTGGGCAAAAGCTGGATTTTGCTCCCATCCGACAACTGTACTGTTTTTGCACTTGGGGTTTGGTTTTCCCATTCAATTCGGCCATTGTATTCTTTAAGAGTCAACTGAACCTCGACTGCTGTGTAAGCTTGCTGGTATGCCCAAAACGCCGCGCCTATCATCATTATCCCTACACAAGCCGCTACCCAAATACGAAAAAACGGTTTTTGGTAAAAAGGAACAATGGTCACTTCGGCAATATTGGTTTGTTGACGAACCTTGAGCCACATTTTAGCCTTTATTGTTTTCCAATCTGCTTCATTTTTGGGAGCTTGTATTTCATCTCCCACCAAATCGTACCATTGCTCTACCAATTGCTTTTCGGTGGGGGTACATTCACCAGCAAGGTACTTCTCCAATAAATACTCAAAAGACTGCTTACTCATGCCTGTAAGTTGTTTTCAAACCTAAGGTCGAAAAAACAAGATGTACCCCTAAAAGAATTGTAAAAAAATCTTGAAAAATTTACAAATGGCCCAAAAGTAGCAGCATAAGGAAGTCGCGAAGGTGGGTACGGAGGGTTTGGGTAATGTGGTATTCAACCGATTTTTCGGTGAGGTCGAGCCGCTGGGCAATTTCGCGGTGAGAGAGGTATTCGTAGCGGCTCATTCTAAAAACTTGACGGGTTTTTTCGGGTAATACTTCCAACGATTTTTCGAAGGCTTTTTGAAGGTCCTCAACTGTTAAAGGGAGTTCTGCTTCCTGCGTCAGTACCTGCGTTTGTTCTTGAGGTTCAACAAATTTTCGCTGCGCAATAATCGTTCGGAGATGATTGACGACTTGATAACGTACTGCCGAAAGCAAGTAATTTTCAACATTACCAATCAATAAATTTTCGCGTTTTTCCCATAAACTCACAAAAACTTCCTGAACAATTTCCTCGGCGGTTTCGGTTGAAGCGGTTTTCTGATAGGCCAGTTTATAGAGTTTTTTTGCAAAACGCTCATACAAAGCACGAAACGCCAACGCAGCTTTTGAGCTGCGAAGTTCGAGCAATAATTGTTCGTCAGAGAGCGAATGCATGAGAAAAGGGTAAAACAGATAGAAAAGTACAATTTTTAGAAGAACTATACGATATTATTTAAATTCATTGAAAAACGTAATCCCAGTTTTTTCCTGAATTAAATTTCATTTCGGTCACATTGTCGCTCGTATCGGCATCGGAAAGGATTTTCCATGTACCGTTTTCCTTACGTAAAATCACATTGAACATCCCATAATAAAAATCCGTCTTATTTGTTTTTACGCTCGTCACTTTATAATAACCAATTTCATACGCCACGCTTCCTGTCACAGTACGAAAAGCAAAAGTGAAGTCAATTTTGATTTTTATTCCTATATTTTTCTGTTGTCGGAAGTTCTGTTCATTTTGTTCTTTGTATTTTTCAAAACGGGTCACTTCATAACCAATAGGATTCCTCACTAATTTATCAGAGTGAATTTTCATGAATGCGTCTGCATCCTGATTACCATAAGCATCCACAAAACGTTTCCAAATCTGCTCGTTGATTTCTTGCTGAGGAGTAGATTGGGCAACAACTGAGGTGATTGACAAAACGAAGATAATCAAGCATTTACACATAGCTGTTTTGAGTTTAGAAGAGTAAATATAAACAAACGATTATCGAAACAAAAACTTGTAGCCCGAAACAATGGCGTGTAAATGAGCAACATTGGTAATGGGTGGAAATGCAAAACGCGGTTGGGTGAAATGTGGAACTGAAAGAGAGTGGGTCTGTACATTCATTAACCCCATTTTGTAACCTGCTTTCTGTGCTGCTCTTACTGTCGCGTTGTCAATCTCGGCCATGCTTCCGTAAGGATATACCAAAATATCGGTTGGCACTTTCAGTTGGCCTTCCAGGTGTTTTTTAGACTCAACCAACTCATACTGTTTTTCCGCTTCTGGCAAAAACTTCAATACGCGATGCGTCATTGTATGAGAGGCTATGCGATGTCCTTGCTTCGTCAATGCTTCAATTTGTCCCCAATTCATAAATCGGTAGCGGAGTGGATCATCGTCAATCTGTTGGTAAGTCCAATTATTTTTTTCACAGATTTCACGCACCAAACCATAAATATCTGAGACCTGACGGTCGTAAACGTACTTTTTCAACTGCCTTGTGAGCAAATTAAAATTTCCTGAGTTTGCCGTTACTTTAAAAGGTCGTTGGTATTGATTGATAGGGAGAAGCACATCTTGCCCTTGGGCCTGTTGCAGCAACAAAAATAAATGGTCACGCCAAATGTGCGGAATTTTTCTGTCAATCAAAGCGGGGCAAATGGCAAAGAGCGCCGTTAGGCCGTGCTGTTCCAAGATCGGAGCCAAGATTTCGTAATTATTCAGCATCCCGTCATCCACGGTTATTAATAAACCTTTGGTATCAAGGTTTTCCAATTCCTGAATGGGTAATACCCGAAAATGCTTTTTCAAAAAAACCAATTGCTTATCAAATATCGCTGCAGTTATATCCACATTATAAGTATCATAAGGCAACAACTCACTCACCGGAAGTATATTATGATACGAAATAATACCTCGTTTACGCCCTGCCAAGACATTGTATAATTGACTTAATCCCGTGTAATAAGAAGCCGTCAGCCAACTATCACGAATAAAATGTTTGAGGGACATGCCGTTTATTTACTTTTCTGCTTATCAAAATACTGCTTCATAAACAGCAATTGGTAACTCACGGCATTGTTCCAATAAGGCCAATTATGCCCGCCTGGACGCGAGATATAATCGTGTGGAATATTGCGTTCCAGCAGTTTTTCGTGTAGGTTATTATTGACCCGATAAAAAAAGTCTTCGCTACCGCAATCAATAATCAGCGCCAACGAGTTGGGTGTCAGCAAATGCAGCATGTTAATGACTGTATTCTTTTCCCAATTTTCGGGGGCATCGGCATACTTCCCTAAACGTTTAGCCATTTCCCAATTGTTAGGGAAAGGTCGGATATCCACGCCACCACTCATGCTTCCTGCTGTTCCAAATACGTCTTGATGTTTAAATGCCAAATACAATGCCCCATGTCCGCCCATACTCAGACCTGTAATGCCTCTTCCCGCACGACTCTTAATGGTCTTGTATTTGCTGTCCACCCAAGCTACCAATTCATTGGAAACGTAGGTTTCATAACTCATAGTTGGGTCAATTGGGCTATCCCAATACCAGCTCGAAAAAGCACCGTCAGGACATACGATGATGGTTTGGTAAACATCGGCGGCATCCCTCATAGAAGGTGCAGATTTAATCCAATTGCTGTAATTACCGCTGTAGCCATGCAATAAATATACCACCGGAAAGTCCTTGTTTCCATCATACGTATCGGGTGTGATTACTACAGCTCGGATAATTTTCTTCATAGAAGCACTGTAAGTTTCTACGGTATCAACTTTCTCAGCCCAGGCCGTTTGACTGCCTAAACTTACAAGGGCAATTATCAAAAATTTACGTAAAAAGATCATTTTTCGTACGATATTCAAGTTTGCAGGTGTATTTTCCATAGTCCTACATTTAGCTAAATTTATGGCAATCTGTTAAAATGCCTACCAAATTAGGCTCAAGGTATAGGTTAATTTGTGTAAACGCGGAAATTCTATTTATCCATTTACTTTTTTATCTATCAAAAGCAGTAGGAGCTATTAATTGACTTGTCATGGATATTTACTTTACCTCCTTCATTAATTCCTCTATGGCTCGTTCTAATTGTTGATCTTTCCCTTTGATAATGACTTCATAATCATTCCAAACTTTAATATCAGGTTCAGTTTGGGCATTTTCCAAATAGGTACCAGCCATGGCTTTTACACCTACGGGTGGCACACCCCAACGAATGCTGGGGTCTTGGAGCATTTCCCAACCCGCAAACGTACAAGTGCCAGGTACAGGTTGCCCCACAAGCTTATTGAGTTTTGTGGCTTGCGTCATGAAAGCATAACAATGTCCATCAGAATAATTGGCTTCATTGGCAATTGAAATGCTTGGCTTTGTCCAACGGTAACTTGGTTCTGAATAAATCACTCTTTTGTCGGTGGAATTGTACATATAGGTTTTTCCCGAAAAAAACGTTGACAAATCCGATACTAAATCACCACCGCTATTGAAACGTGTATCAATGACTATGCCTTTTTTAGTCGCAAATTTACCCATTACTTCCTCGTAAGTCACTCGAAAAGGGCCATCGGCCATGCCCGGAATGTGAATATAGCCCAACGCGCCTTTACTCAATTTCTCTACTTCTTCCTGATTACGGCGTACCCAACGTTTGTACAAAAGCTGATTTTCTTCCCCCGTACTGATGGGTTTTACTACTACCTCGCGGCGCGTTGTACCATCCAAAAGGGCAAGTAATACATTTTTGCCTGCTTTGCGATTGAGGTATTGTGCTAAGTCACGGTCGGGTGTAATGGTTTCTCCATCAATGGCTTCAACAATTGTTCCTGTATTGATGTTCAAGCCTGCCTTGTCAAGTGGACCATCTTTTACAACTTCCTCTATGCGTATGCCAGGCCCTGTATAATTTACATCATAAAAAACGCCCAATGCGGCAGTAGCATCGCCGTTAGAATTGATGGGATTATACGTTCCGCCAGAGTGAGACACATTCAATTCTCCCAGCATTTCGGAGAGCATTTCAGCAAACTCATAGTTAGTGCCAATATGAGGCAAGTAAGATTGATAATCAGGCTTATAACTATCCCAGTTTACCCCGTGAAAAGTAGCAGTATAGAATGTCTTTTTAGTACGTCGCCATACATGTTCAAACATAAAAGCGCGCTCGGCGGCTACGTCTAAATTCATGTCACCGTTGATGCTAATGCTTTCCTGTTTCCCTGATGTAGCATCTATTTTAGAAATTCTTCCATCTGCATTCAAAAAGATGTTTTTCTGTTCTTTGTCCCACACCATACTGCCTCCACCGTTGGCATTGAGAGTAGTGAGTTGTTTAGTTTCTTTGGTACGGAGGTTGGTACTCCACAGATTATAACCTTTTTCAAAACGCGTCAAATAATATAACATGTCACCATCTTTGTTGATGAGTGCATCCGAAAGATTGGAAGAGTGAATTGTCAATTTGGCTTTCCGCAATTCTATCCCTTCCATTTCAATCACTACTGTTGTATCTTTTTTTGCATCTTTTTTCTTGGTAGTGTCTGATTTGGCATTCTTCTCTTCTATTTCTTTGGCAAGTGCTGCCTCTTCTTTGGTCAGTTTAAATTTATCAAAAGCTGCTTGGGTAAAAAACAGCGCATACGCATCCATTTGGGTATTGCCGCTTTGTGACAGACTTTTTAAACCTTCGCGGTTACTGAACCACAGCATGGCTTTGCCTCCCAAAACCCACTTTGCACGGCCATCTTCAAAACCGCTTTGAGTCAAATTAGTTACCTTTCCCTTGCCATCGGTCGAAATAAGGCCGATTTCTCCTTCGCGTATGCCTGGAATGTTATAATCAAACATAAACCATTTCGCATCAGGACTCCACTGAAAATATTGGTCATTATCACCCCACGAAAACAACTCTTGGTCGGTCAAAATCGTCCGCGTTTGTTTTGTAGCAAGGTTCAGAATCTTGAGCGTGGCACGGTCTTCTAGAAATGCCACTTCTTTTCCATCTGGAGAATAAGAAGGTTGGTAGTTTTCTTTGTCATTAGCGATTAAAGCTGTTTCTTTTAACACCGTTGAAGCATAGAAATAAGGCTCTTCTTTTCGATTAATGCGTGTTTCATAGATTTTCCAACTATTACCCCGCTCCGATGAATAAATTAACGCTTTCCCATCAGGTGAAAAGCTCACACTGCGTTCTTGTTCGGGGGTATTTGTAATGCGTTTGGTAAGTCCTCCCTCTACCGAACTCACGAAGACTTCGCCTCTGAAAATATATGCAACTTCTTTGCCATTGGGCGATACCGCCATATCGCGTACACCTCCACTTACTGAAATTACTCGTTCGTTGTTGGCCCGGGCGTCAGTAGCGATACTGATATCGACTTTTTGAGGTTGAGCATTAGATTTGAGTGTATAAATTTCTCCATCATAACTAAAACAGAGTGTCCCATCAGTAGCCATGCTTAGAAAGCGGACTGGATGTTTTTTGAATGAAGTGAGTGCTTTGGGTTGGGTAGGGGCATCCAACGAAAGTTTATGTACATTAAATGATCCATTGGCTTCGCTCAGATAATACAGACTCTTATCGCTGTCGGTAAAAATTGGATTGCGGTCTTCACCAGCAAAGGTGGTTAATTTGGTATGTTTGGCCGTTTTGGTGTCATACATCCAAATATCTCGTGCAATAGAAGACGTATGATGTTTACGCCAAGTGTTTTCTCCTCCTTTTTTGTCATGATAAACCATTTTACTACCATCACGGTTATATTTGACATCTTCGGCAGGTGTGCTGAATAGTTGCTGCACACGCCCGCCTTTAACGGCAACACTATAAAGTTCAGGTTGTGAACCTGTGGGATACTGGCGATTGGAGGCTATATCCATACGAACACCGCCAAAAACAATACGTTGATTATCAGGGCTAAAATCGAAAGGGTACTCATTAGCTGAGTGAAACGTCAGACGTTTGGCTTCGCCGCCTTCGGCAGGAATGGTGAAAATATCAAAATTGCCAAAGCGGTCGGAAGCAAAAGCAATCATTTTACTATCTTTTGACCACACTGGCATGAAATCGTGCGCCTCATGCAAGGTCAGGGGAATAGCTGCCCCTCCTGTAGAAGGGACTTTCCAAAGGTCACCTTTATAAGTAAAAATAATCGTTTTTCCATCGGGCGAAATACTGGGGTAGCGCAGCCACTTAGGCAAAGTTTGGGCGAAAGAGGCATCGACTACAATGAGCAAAAAGAGGATTTTCAAGAAAATTTTCACAGTGAAATTGAAGATTAAAAATGGTTGATGAGGTATTGAAACTTTGCCAAAGTTACCTAAAAACGACAAACAACTGCAATAGGATGAGTTTTTATCGTAGATGTTTAGTCAATCAAAATAATCCCCGTATTTTTGTGACCAGATAACAAATCAATTTGAGCCAGAAACCGTGAACGATTCATCCAAAAGTCCTTTACAAGCGTGGATTTTATTACTTCTGGTAGCCCTTACTTGGGGAACATCGTTCATTTTAATTAAAAAGACTTTAACGACTTTTAGTGTGACGGAAGTAGCTGCAGGGCGCTTGTTTTTGGCCACGTTATTTTTTGTCCCGATTATGATTAGGTCACGTCATCAAATTCCAACAGATCGTTATCGTTATTTGCTTATTTCTGCCCTAACAGGATACATAATTCCCGCATTTTTGTTTGCCCAAGCAGGGACACGACTCAATAGCTCCTTATCGGGAATGCTGAACTCCCTTAGCCCATTGTGTACGCTTATTATTGGTGTTTTGTTTTTTGCTCAGCCACGTCGCCCGTTACAAATTGCGGGGATTTTATTAGGGCTATTAGGTTCTTCTTTTTTGATTTTTTCCAAAGCAACAGGCTCTTTAAATGTCGCTGACCCTTATGCTTTCCTGATTTTGAGTGCTACCGTTTTGTACGGCATTAATATTAATACCATTTCTCGCCATTTGAGCCACTTGCCATCGTTGGCTATGACGGCATGGACATTTGCATTTATTGGCCCTATTGCTTTTATTCTTTTGCTTACCAGCGATTTCTTTCCGAAAATTGTGGCCTCCGAAAATGTTCAACCCAGCCTTTTTTTGTTGGGATTAGGCATCGTGAGTTCTGGTTTGGCATCCGTAATGTTCAATAGAATCGTACAGTTGGCATCGGGGTTATTTGCCGCTTCGGTCACTTATTTAATACCGATAGTAGCCATTAGTTGGGGAATCTTTGACGGTGAACGCATCAGTTTTCAGCAGTACTTGGGTATGGGAATTATTTTAACAGGAATTTATTTAGTTAATCGTCGAGAAAGCCCTGATTCAAGCATAGCTAAGAGTTAATACCTTTAATCCATCCTATCATGCTAAAAGTAACTATCAACGAGCAACAAACATTTGATTTTGATACTAATAAAGATGAGACAACCCTGAACGGTCAACTTTTTCAATGGGATTTGGTCGCTTTGGGCGATGGACATTTTCATATTTTGCAAAATGACCGTTCTTATAATGCAGAGGTTGTAGAGGCAAATTATGCCGAAAAAAGTTTCAAAATAAAAATTAATCAAAGTATTTATACACTGGCCGCCAAAGATCGTTTTGACTTGTTGTTGGAGCAAATGGGGATGAACAGTGCCGCCAAAAACAAGGTCAATCATATCAAAGCACCTATGCCTGGACTGATTTGGGATATAAAAGTGCAAGCAGGCGATGTCGTACAAGCCAGTGATGTGGTGCTGGTGTTGGTGGCAATGAAGATGGAAAATGCGCTTAAATCGCCAGGCGATGGGATTGTAAAGAATATCAAAGTCAAGCAAGGAGACAGTGTCGAAAAGAATCAAGTACTTATTGAGTTTGAATAATTTTTTGAAAAATTTATGATAGCTATGGGTGGTTTCATTGTTGAATTACAAAAGCACCCACAGAATCTAACAGAAGCCACTTAGAAACAACAGAACCTATAAAATATGCAACAAACTAAATACAAACGTATTCTTCTTAAATTGAGTGGGGAAGCACTAAGTGGGTCCGATAAAAAGCAAGTGATTGATTTTGATATTCTTGAGCAGTTTGCCAAAGAAGTAAAAACCGTTGTGGATCTTGGTGTACAAGTAGCTATCGTCATTGGAGGAGGCAACATTTTCCGCGGAGCTTCAGTCGAAAAATCAGGCATTGATCGTGTACAGGGAGATTATATGGGGATGCTTGCAACAGTCATCAACAGCATGGCAATTCAGAGTTCACTTGAAAAACAAGGGATGTACACGCGTTTGTTGTCAGCCATAAAAATGGAACAAGTGGCCGAACCCATGATTCGCCGTCGGGCAGTTCGTCACTTAGAAAAAGGTCGTGTGGTGATTTTTGGTGCGGGAACAGGGAATCCCTATTTTACTACTGATTCAGCGGGGGCTTTACGCGCCATTGAAATCAATGCTGATGCAGTCCTCAAAGGAACACGTGTGGATGGAGTTTATACTGCTGATCCTGAAAAAGACCCTACGGCAACTCGCTACGAGAAATTGACGTTTGATGAAGCCCTTACAAAAAACCTAAAAATCATGGATTTAACGGCGTTTGCACTTTGTAAAGAAAACAATTTGCCAATTGTCGTTTTCGACATGAATAAAGAAGGAAATCTTCTCCGCCTTGTTTTAGGAGAGTCAGTAGGAACCTTGGTAACAAACTAATTTTTCTGATATTTATTTACAGATAACGAATAACGTAAATTAACCAATGGAAGAAATCGAATTTTATCTCGAAGACGCCAAAGACACGATGGATCGGGCGATAAAACACTTGACCATCGAATTAGCAAAAATCCGTGCAGGAAAAGCCTCACCTCAGATGTTAGATGGAATTCAGGTGGAGTATTATGGTGTCATGTCGCCACTCAACAATGTAGCTTCTATCACTACGCCCGATGCGCGAACGATTACGATTAAGCCATTTGAGAAAAAAATGATTGCTGAAGTAGAAAAAGCAATTCGCAATAGCAATATCGGTTTATCGCCCAACAACGATGGTGAAAATATCCGTTTGAGTATCCCTATGCTCACGGAGGAACGCCGGCGCGATTTGATGAAGCGAGTAAAACAAGAAATAGAAACTGCCAAAGTCAACATCCGAAATATCCGTCAAAGTACCAACGGAGACATTCGTAAGCTGACTAAAGAAGGTGTTTCGGAAGATGAAGTAAAGATAGGGGAAGAACGAGTACAAAAATTAACTGACAGCTTTATTACTAAAGTAGAGCAAGTATATGTTGTCAAAGAGCAAGATATTATGTCAGTTTAGTAGTCTTCAGTTGATAGTCCACCGTCGATGATAAACAGCAATTTAACATCATTTGTATTATTTTTACTGTGGACTATCACCCATATTCTAATTAGTCTAAGTCATTATAGGCCAAAAGCCCCCCAATAACGTTACGGACGTTGGTAAAACCTTGGCTTTGCATATATCTTTGAGCCGTTTCGCTGCGTTTGCCCGAACGGCAGTGTACCAAAATCTCTTCGTCTTTTAAATGCTCAATTTCCCCTAAACGGTGAGGAAGATCTCCCAACGGGATAAGTTGACCACCTATATTATCTGCTTCAAATTCGTAGTCCTCACGTACGTCTATGAGATTTATTTTCTCGCCGCTTTCAATGCGTTGTTTTAATTCTTCTACCGTGATATCCATTGTAAAATAGGGTTTTATTTTCTCAACAAAATTTTCTTCGTAACCGTTTTCTTTTCATTCGATAACCTTAAAAAATACAGGCCGTCGGCAAAATCAGATAGATTTAGGGTGTTTTCTGAAGGTTGTACTGGCTGCTGTTTTAACAAAACACCATTAAGCTGATATACTTCTACTTGTCGAATCTCATCGGTATGCCAGCGCACCTGCCCATTGGACGGATTAGGATATACTTCCCAATCAATAATTTTCTCTGGCTCAATCGAAGTGATTGGAGCCGCAGTTTTGCCTCCAATCACAGGACGTACCATCAAACTTCCCTGAAAGTAAGCTAAATTGGGGTCGTTTTTGAAGTTAGTATAAGGAACCCACTCTTGACCCGCGTTTATAAAAATTTGGTCTTCATGTTGATTGTTACGGTCAAGACCTACCGGGACACCATCTTGACCAATCTGGAGCCAGCCTACGTAAAATGTATCTCGAACGGCTACCCCATAATCAAAAGGAAATTCAACAAATTCATTTCTGTTGACAGGATACTGCACTTTAAAGGCTTTCTGATAAAGTAATGATTGTGGCTTACCATTTCCATTGCTCCACACTTGTATTGTGATAGACTGCCCCGTCAAATCCTTTAAAGTAGATACAATATTCATCCTCACACCTGAAACCAAATCAGGAGTATTTAGAAAATATCGAACGGCGGTACGTCCCAAAGACCGATTAAAATATACTGCGGTTTCAGCTGTCCCATCGTCATAGGCATAGTAATCGTCTAAAATCGTTTTTCCTGAAATACTATCATTTCGCCGTAAATCAATGCTGGGGATTGACGGATTTACGTTGTCGGTAGTCAAGATAGCAAAACGACTAACCAGTGACAACTTCTTAACTTTGGTAGTATCTAATGCTGTAATAGCGGCAGGTTTAAGGCTTTTGGATTGCTGACTCAACGACGAAATCAATTCCGAAGAACTTTGCTGGAAATTTTGAAAAGTACTACCACTTATTTCATCGCGTAAGGTATAGGCAAACGTCGTAAAGTTGAAAACGTTGAAAAGATTACGAATATCGGTAGTAACAGAATCTGCCGTTTCGGCAGCGGGTCGAGCCAAATATTGCTTGAGGGGCATCGCCGTATATCGCTTCAAAAAAGAACTTACTGGAAGCCTACAAGAAACATCTCTCACAAATTGGTCGGCTGCGCGACGACCTCGGTTGAGATACACATAATCAATATGCCACATATCAAATTGCCCCGATAAGCGATTAAAGGCTTGGAATCGAAACTGAAAATTGGCGTGTAGATAAGATAAATCGCGAAGAACAAGTTGCGAATAATTAAAATTATTGTCTTGTTTTCCACCTACTTGTTTCCAAACAGTTTGCCAAATACCCTTGTCGGTCAGAAACTGTACCCGCAGTGAATCATCAGCATCAGGGAATTCACCTAATCCTTTTAATTGCCAATAAAAACTAAAATAAACAGAATCAGCTAAAGCAAGACCCGATAGGTCAATAGCTTGAGAAGTAAGGGTATCTCCCATTCCCTGAGCGCTTTGAGTGACAAAATTATAGGGGCGTCCAGCTCTGTCAGAGCCGTCAAATGTCACCACGTTGAGTGTAGGATGATTGATGGTAATTGTATTACTTACGTAAGTACCCCCTCCAGTCTGCCACAGAGACTGATCGAGTCTTCCATTGGTTACAAGCGAAAAATCATCAAAAAAAGGCAACGAAACCGAAGAGGTACGGACGTTTTTTTGCAGTGACGTTGACTGTGATGGACCAACGGGGAAACCGACAAGTTGCGCATAAGTAGGTGGGGCAAAAGCAAGTACAAAGACAAGCAAAAAGGCGATTATTAAGCTCCAATTACTTCTTTTTGAGAACAAAGGCTGTTGTTTCAGACCTACAGCTTCTGGTTTTTTACTAATAAATCTTTTAAAATTATTCATTCTCTTGTTGCGGTTGCGTATCAGGCTGCCCAACTACCCACAAATCTACCACGTCGCCTACGCGAATTTTATTGCCTGCCCCTGCTTCGGGGTTTTGTCTGACAATCGTTCCTGGAGCTTTGCTGGGATCGTCCACTGGCATAATGAGGCCGCGTTTGAGGTTAGAGCCTTTTAGCACAAACTCGGCTTCATCAAGTGTTTTACCTACAACGTCAGGAACATCAAATTCAGTATTTCCAATACCATCACCTACTTCTAAATCAATCTTTGAGCCTTGCGAAATGAGCGTTCCTGGCTGAATAGGTTTGCCATTGAAGAGTTGCCCCATAACGGAGTTTTGGGCAGGGTCTGGAACATATTTAATCGTTCCTAATCTTAACCCAAGCCTTGCTAATTCTCCTTTTGCGCTATTTAAGGTTCGATCTACCAATTGAGGCATTTTCACATTAGGGGCACTAAGAGTAGTAATATAAACATAAATTTTACGTCCTTCTTTTACCCGCATACCAGATTTGGGATGCTGTCTGATGACACTCAAGGGTTTTTCTCCTACCACAAAAGTACAATCGGCAATCTCATAACGCAGATTTCGCTCGTCTAAGTAATCTTCAATTTGCTCAAGACTCATTCCTTTCAGATCAGGCACGGTGATACTTTGTCCGTGATTGGTTGTAAAAGGCAAATACAAAAAAAAGAATCCCAAAAATAATGCCACAACTAAAGCGACAACGAGGCTAATATGAACAATGAGGTCTGTGCGCGAGTTGGTACTGATTTTCATACAATAATACAGTGCTGACTATGAGTTTTATGCAAAGAAAATCTAAATTTCTGAATTGGTTGTAAAACAGGGGCTATTTTATGACAAACCAATTAAACTACCTGATTGCCACTCGTGTAAAATGTTTGCTAATTAAAATTTGTAATTGGAATTTTGTTGGTAGTACTCAAATTGCGTAACTACTTAACAACTAACGGCTATGAAATTTTTTCGCCAAACCTTCGAAAGCCTGCGTTTTGCGTGGCAAGCGCTTCGTTCTAATATTTTGCGTACTACACTTTCTTTATTGGGGGTTACGGTTGGTATTTTTGCTATCATTGGGGTCTTTACGATTGTGGACTCATTGGAGCGTAACATTCGTCAAAGTTTAGAATCCATTGGAACTGATGTAGTATATATACAAAAATGGCCGTGGAATTTTGGGGGGGAATTTCAGTGGTGGAAATATTTTCAGTGGCCTGAAACATCTTATAGTGATTATAAATTTTTGGCCGAACGAATGGAAGGGGCTAATGCTGTAGTAGTAATGGGTTTTAAAGGAGGGTTAACCGCCAAAAACGGCAATAATAGTATGGATGCACTGGTTCAGGGCGTTACTTATGACTATAATAAAGTATCGGATGTAAACGTAGAAAAGGGCCGTTATTTCACTCCACAAGAAATAGACGCAGGCCGCAATGTAGCCATTATCGGAGCAGACTTAGCTGAGACGCTATTTCCAGGTGACTTAGAACCCATGGGAAAGAGCTTTAAAATAAAAGGACTAAACTATACTGTAATCGGTATTCAAAAGAAAAAAGGAAAAGTTTTGATGGATGTTGGTGGCAACCCTGATACAAAAGCCTTAATCCCCTTCCTAACTTATGCTAAATCGTTTCAGAATCGTTATGAAAGTTCGGTTACTATCGTCGTGAAAGGTCAGCCAGAAGATACTGGTTTGGTAGAATTAGAAGCAGAAATTACGGGCTTGCTTCGCACCAAACGTGGTCTTAAACCTACACAAGACACTAATTTCTCTATCAATCGTCCCGAAGCTGCCACGAAGGCTATTTCTGGTTTGTTTGGAATAATCACCTTAGCTGGATGGGTCATTGGAAGTTTTTCTATTTTAGTAGGAGGCTTTGGTATTGCCAATATCATGTTTGTATCGGTCAAAGAGCGCACCAATCTAATAGGAATCCAGAAATCTTTGGGGGCCAAAAATTATTTCATTTTGTTCCAATTTTTGTTTGAGGCTATTTTCTTGAGCTTAATTGGAGGTTTAGTTGGAATTGGATTGGTTTACTTATTGTCTTTTATCAAGTTAGGTAGTCTGGAGATTGTTCTTTCGCCTCAAAATATTTTACTGGGGCTGAGTGTGTCCAGTATTATCGGAGTGGTAGCGGGAATTATACCTGCTTTTGGGGCAGCCCGTATGGATCCTGTGG